>DASUHN010000151.1 GCA_036273495.1 Acidimicrobiales bacterium
CAACGTCGCCTTCCACCACAGCGCCAACGACGCCGTCCTCGTGTACTCCAAGCACACCGACGACCGCTCCGACGTGGTGCTGACGGTGGTGAACCTCGATCCGCTGGGGACCCAGGAGACCACGTTGTGGATCGACCTGGGGTACCTCGGCCTGCCGTGGGACCAGCCGTTCGAGGCCTTCGACGAGCTGACCGGGCGGTCCTTCACCTGGCAGGGTCCCGAGCCCTACGTGCGGCTCGATCCGGCGGACACCCCCGCCCACATCCTGCACCTGCGCAGGTTCTCCCCCTGACCGCACGTCCCCCCACCGAACGCCCGTCCCGCCGGTCCCGGCCCGCCCCGGCCCGAACCGGGCAGAGGCGTCAGGGCCAGCGGGCCCGGCCCGGCCCGTCGCGCCTGGCCGGCTCCGCTCCCGGGGAGCCGCAGTGGTACCGCACGGCGGTGTTCTACGAGGTGCTGGTGCGGGGCTTCTACGACGCCAACGACGACGGCACCGGTGATCTCAAGGGCCTGACGGGCAAGCTCGACTACCTCTCGTGGCTGGGCATCGACTGCCTGTGGCTGCTGCCGTTCTACCAGTCCCCCCTGCGCGACGGGGGCTACGACATCAGCGACTTCTTCACCATCCTCCCCGAGTACGGGGACCTCGGTGACTTCGTCGAGCTGATCGAGAACGCCCACCGCCGGGGGATCCGGGTCATCGCCGACATGATCATGAACCACACGAGCGACCAGCACCCGTGGTTCCAGGAGTCCCGCCAGGACGCCACCAACCCCAAGGCCGACTGGTATGTGTGGAGCGACGACGACCAGCGCTGGCCCGACGCCCGGGTCATCTTCGTCGACACCGAGCGCTCGAACTGGTCCTACGACCCGGTGCGCCGGCAGTACTACTGGCACCGGTTCTTCGCCCACCAGCCCGACCTCAACTACGACAACCCCGAGGTGGCCCAGGCCATGCTCGACGTGGTCCGGTTCTGGCTCGACATAGGGCTGGACGGGTTCCGCCTCGACGCCGTGCCCTACCTCTTCGAGCGCGACGGCACCAGCGGGGAGAACCTGCCGGAGACCCACGACTACCTGAAGCGGGTGCGCAAGGAGATCGACGCCACCCACCCCAACTCCGTGATCCTGGCCGAGGCCAACCAGTGGCCCGCCGACGTGGTCGACTACTTCGGGGAGGGGGACGAGTGCCACATGTGCTTCCACTTCCCCCTGATGCCGCGCATGTTCATGGCCGTCCGCCGCGAGCAACGCTTCCCGGTCACCGAGATCCTGGCCCAGACGCCCGACATCCCCGAGGGCTGCCAGTGGGGCATCTTCCTGCGCAACCACGACGAGCTCACCCTCGAGATGGTGACCGACGAGGAGCGGGACTACATGTACGCGGAGTACGCCAAGGACCCGCGCATGCGCCGGAACATCGGGATCGGCCGGCGGCTGGCGACGCTCGTGGACAACGACCGGAGGGTGGCGGAGCTCCTGCACGCCCTCCTCTTCTCGCTGCCGGGCAGCCCGATCCTCTACTACGGGGACGAGATGATGATGGGGGACAACATCTACCTCGGCGACCGCGACGCCGTGCGCACGCCGATGCAGTGGTCCCCGGACCGCAACGCCGGGTTCTCGCGGGCGGACTTTGCCCAGCTGTACCTGCCACCGCTGATGGACCCGGTGTTCGGGTTCGGGTCGGTGAACGTCGAGGCCCAGATGCGCAACCCCAGCTCGTTCCTCCACTGGATGAAGCGCATGCTCGAGGTGCGCCGCCAGCACGTGATGTTCGGGACGGGCCGCTTCGAGGTGCTGCCCGTCGAGAACCCGTCTGTGCTGGCGTTCGTGCGCACCGAGCAGGGCCAGGACGAGCGCGAGAACGTCGTGCTCTGCGTCAACAACCTGTCCCGCTTCGCCCAGCCGTGCGAGCTGGCGCTGGGCCGTTGGGAGGGGCGCACCCCGCTGGAGATGCTGGGGAGGGTGCCGTTCCCGCGCATCGGGTCCCTGCCGTACTTCGTCACCCTCGGCCCCTATTCGTTCCACTGGTTCGAGCTGCTGGAGGAGGACCGATCATGAAGCTCACCGACGCCGTGGCCACCCTCATCGGGCCCTGGCTCGACCGGCAGCGCTGGATGGCGCACGGGGAGGACGGGGCGGCGACGGTCGAGGTCGAGCACTCCGAGGTCCTGGTGGCGCCCGACGGGGACGCCCCCGGGGTGCTGTGGTTCCTCGTCGGGGCCGGACCGGGGCCGGTGTACCAGGCGCTGGTGGCGGTGCGCCCCGACGCCATCGACCTCGGCGAGCGCGACGTGCTCGGCTTCGTCGACGCCGACGACGGCAAGCACTTCGCCTACGACGCCCTCGTCGACCCCGAGGCGGCCCGCAAGGTCGCCGCCGTCGTAGGGGTGCCCGGCGTCGAGGAGATGATGGTCCGCCCCGTGGGGGCCGAGCAGTCCAACAGCTCGGTCGTCATCGGCGAGAAGGTGATCATGAAGGTGTACCGACGGGTGCAACCCGGGCCCAACCCCGACGTCGAGGTGGGCACCGCCCTGGACCGGGTGGGCTTCAACCACCTGCCCTCGCCGATCGCCGTGTGGAGCCGGGGGGACTACGACCTGGCGGTGGCCCAGGAGTACCTGGCGGGCGGCACCGAGGGCTGGGCCCTGGCCCTGGCGTCGCTGCGCGACCTCTACGGCGGCGCCGAGCCCGACCCCGCCGAGGCGGGGGGCAATATGGCGTCGGAGGCGCGCCGCATCGGGGACATGACCGCCCGGCTGCACGTGGCCCTCTCCGAGGCCTTCGGGCTCCATCCGGGGGCGGCCGACGAGTGGGCCCGGTCCACCGAGGAGCGGGCCGCCTCCCTGCGCCTCGGGCCCGAGGTCGGGCGCAAGGTGGCGGCCCTGGCGGCCCGGGTGCGCCGGCTGGCCGAGACCGGGGCCCTCGGCCCCTCCATCCGGGTCCACGGGGACTACCACCTGGGCCAGGTCATGCGGACCGACAGCGGCTGGTACGTCCTCGACTTCGAGGGGGAGCCGGCCCGGCCCCTGGCCGAGCGGCGCCTGCCCTGGCCCCCGGCCAAGGACGTCTCGGGGATGCTGCGGTCGTTCCACTACGCCTCGGCCGTGGCCCTGGCCGACCGGGACCGCGGGGACCAGGACGCCCTGGCCGGCCGGGCCCGGGCCTGGGAGCTGCACGCCAGGGAGGCCTTCCTGGAGGGCTACAACCGCGTGGAGGGGATCGGGAGCCTCCTCCCCGGGGGGGACCCGGAGGGGGAGGCCACCCGGGAGCTGACGACGTTCTTCGAGGTCGACAAGGCCCTCTACGAGGTCGCCTACGAGCGGGCCCACCGGCCCGACTGGGAGCAGATCCCCCGGGATGCAATCGACCGGCTGCTCGCGGGGTAAGGGGTAGACCGTGTCGAAATCCACAAGCACGCTGTCGGGACTGGCCGCCGAGATCCAGAGGCTCGTGGCGGGTGAGCACGCCGACCCCCACCACCTGCTGGGAGCCCACGGGCCCGAGGTGAGGGCGTGGCGCCCCGAGGCCGTGGCCATGCGGGTGGTGACCGAGGAGGGCAAGCGCATCGACATGCGCCAGGCCCACCCCGCCGGCTTCTTCGTGGCCGAGCTGCCCGACCTGGCCGACAACCTCGCCTACCGTCTCGAGGCCGACTACCCCGACGGGGCCTCGATCAGCATCGAGGACCCGTACCGGTTCTGGCCCACGGTAGGTGAGCTCGACCTCTACCTGTTCGGGGAGGGCCGCCACCACCGTCTCTGGGAGGTCCTCGGGGCCCGCACCCTGGTGCACCAGGGCGTGCACGGCACCTCGTTCGCGGTGTGGGCCCCCAACGCGCGCGCCGTGCGCGTCGTCGGTGACTTCAACCTCTGGGACGGGCGCGTCCACCCGATGCGCAGCATGGGCGCTTCCGGCATCTGGGAGCTGTTCCTCCCCGACGTCGAGCCCGGCTGCCGCTACAAGTTCGAGCTGCTGACCCAGGAGCGCCAGCTCCGGCTCAAGGCCGATCCCTACGCCCGCCAGGCCGAGCTCCCGCCGGGCACGGCCAGCATCGTGGCCGCACCCGACCACCACCAGTGGAGGGACGGGGCGTGGATGGGCCAGCGCTCCGAGCCCCACCCGCACGTGAAGCCGATGTCGGTGTACGAGCTGCACGCCGGCTCGTGGCGGCGCAACTCCGAGGAGGGGGGGCGGACACTCTCCTACGACGAGCTGGCCGAGCAGCTGCCCGACTACCTGGCGGAGATGGGCTTCACCCACGTCGAGTTCATGCCGCTGGCCGAGCACCCCTTCGGGGGGTCGTGGGGCTACCAGGTGTCCTCGTACTTCGCCCCCACGTCGCGCTACGGCAACCCGGAGGCGCTGCGCCGGCTGGTCGACGCCCTGCACCGGCGGGGCATCGGGGTGATCGTGGACTGGGTGCCGGCGCACTTCCCGCGCGACGACTGGGCCCTGGCCCGCTTCGACGGCACCGCCCTGTACGAGCACGACGACCCGCGCAAGGGTGCCCACCCCGACTGGGGCACGCTCGTGTTCAACTTCGGGCGCAACGAGGTGCGGAACTTCCTCATCAGCAACGCCCTGTACTGGCTGGAGTCGTTCCACGTCGACGGCCTGCGAGTCGACGCGGTGGCGTCGATGCTCTACCTCGACTACTCCCGCAAGGAAGGGGAGTGGATCCCCAACCAGTACGGCGGCCGGGAGAACCTCGAGGCCATCTCGTTCCTCCGCGAGCTCAACGAGGTGGTGTCCTCGGAGCAGCCGGGGGCCGTGACCCTGGCCGAGGAGTCGACGGCATGGCCGGGCGTCTCCCAGCCCACCTCGGACGGGGGCCTGGGCTTCACCTTCAAGTGGAACATGGGCTGGATGCACGACACCCTCGAGTACTTCGAGCACGAGCCCATCCACCGCCGGTACCACCACGACCGCCTGACCTTCGGCCTGTTGTACGCCTTCAGCGAGAACTTCGTGCTGCCCCTGTCCCACGACGAGGTCGTGCACGGCAAGGGCTCGCTGCTCGGCAAGATGCCGGGGGACGAGTGGCAGCGCTTCGCCAACCTCCGCGCCCTGTACGCCTGGATGTGGGCCCACCCCGGCAAGCAGCTGGTGTTCATGGGCGCCGAGCTGGCCGAGCCGTGGGAGTGGCGCCACGACCAGAGCCTGGACTGGCACCTCCTCGAGTACCCGTTCCACCGCGGCGTGCAGGAGCTGGTGCGCAGCCTCAACCGGGCCTACAACGCCCAGCCGGCGCTGTGGGAGCGGGACTTCTCGGCGGAGGGTTTCCGCTGGATCGACGCCAGCGACACGGAGTCCAACGTGGCGTCCTTCGCCCGCTTCGGCGCCGGCGGCCAGGGCCCGGCCGTGGTGTGCGTCGCCAATCTCAGCCCGGTCGTGCGCCCCGGCTACCGGGTGGGGCTGCCGGCCGGCGGAACGTGGCGGGAGGTCGTCAACTCCGACGCCACCGAGTTCGGCGGCAGCGGGGTGGGCAACGGCGGCGAGGTGTGGGCCGGGGACCACCCGTTCCACGGGCTGCCCTACTCGGCCGAGCTGACCCTGCCGCCGTTGGGCGTGCTGTGGCTGGCGCAGGAGTGAGCCGGGCCTAGACCCCGACGGGGGCGCCGCGGAGGTCGGCGGCGGCCACCTCGGGCGCCACCACGTTGATCGGCACGCCCGTGCCCTGCTCGAACGCCGCCGCCGTGGTCAGCCTGGGCAGGAGGTGGGCGTGCCAGTGGTAGGTGCCGGTGGCCCGGTAGGGCGCGGAGTGGAACACCAGGTTGAACGCCACGTCCCCGAGACGCCCCTCGAGCCGCCGCAGCGCCAGCCCGATGGCCCGCCCGAAGGAGAACAGGGCGGACTCGGGGGCGTGGTGGAGATGGGCGTCGTGGTAGCGGGGCAGCACGAGCATCTCGTACGGCAGCCCGCTCCAGAAGGGGCAGACCACGATCACGTCCTCGTCGGCGTGGACCATGCGGTGGCCGGCGTCCTCCTCGGCGTCGATCGTCGTGCAGAGCAGGCAGCTCCCCGAGAACCGGGCGAAGCCGGCCTGCTCGTCCACCAGCTCCCTCGGCACGAACGGCATGCCGAGCAGCTGGCCGTGGGGGTGCTCGATGGAGGCGCCCGCCTCCCGGCCCGAGTTCACGATGGCCTGGGTGTAGCGGAGGGACCGGGCCCGGGAGTGGGCGTCGATGCGGTCCCGGATGGCGGCCATCACCAGGGCGGTCTGGCGGTCGTCGAGGTCGGCCCAGCCGGCGCCGTGCTCGGGGGAGAACACCAGGACCTCGTGGATGCCGCTGGCCGGGGCCTGGGTGAAGGCGGGACCGAGATGGGTGACGACCATCGGGTCGTCCCCGATGAAGGCGGGATACAGGTTCGGGACCACCCGGACCTGCCAGTCCCCGGAGGGCCCGTAGGTCTCCAGGGCCGGCGGGGTCGACTCCTCGTGGCCCCGGCAGAACGGGCAGGGCCGGGCCGGACCCGACTCCACCGGGAGCGACCGCGACAGGAACGCCTCCCGACGGGCGGCCCGATCCGAGCTGACCACCACCCAGCGGCCGGTCAGCGGGTCGAGTCGTAGCTGGCTCAACTGGTGCCCACTGTCGTACTCATCTTTCCTGGATACCACCACACGTTACCGCTCAGCGTGTTCGTATCGTCGGCAAACCGGTGACGCCGCCGCTCCCGAACCGTCCCCGCCCGACCGCGGCGGCGCCCTCTTAGGCTGGACGGACCATGCCGGCCTACCTGGACCACGCCGCCACGACCCCGCTTCGCCCCGAGGCGGCGGAGGCGATGGCCCCGTTCCTCACCGGCCGGTTCGGCAATCCCTCGGGGAGCCACGCCGTGGCGCGGGCCGCCCGCGCCGCCATCGAGGAGGCGCGGGAGACGGTGGCCGTGGCCCTCGGTGCCGCCCCCGGAGAGGTGGTGTTCACCGGGTCGGGGACCGAAGCCGACAACCTGGCCGTGCTCGGCGCGGCCGGGGCCGCCCGGGGCACGGGAGCGCCGGGCCGGGCGGTCTGCACCTCGGTCGAGCACGACGCCGTGCTGGAGTCGGTGAGGGCCCTCGGGGGCACGATCGTCGGAGTCGGCCCCGACGGGGTCGTCGACCTCGGGGCCCTCGAGGCGGCGCTCGGCCCGGACGTGGCGGTCGTCTCGGTGATGCTCGCCAACAACGAGGTCGGCGTCATCCAGCCCCTGGCCGCCGTCGTCGACCTCGTCCGCCGGAAGGCGCCGGGCGCCCTCGTGCACACCGACGCCGTGCAGGCGTTCCCGTGGCTGGACGTGGCCGCACTGGCTGTGGGCGCCGACCTGGTGGCGGTGAGCGCCCCCAAGTTCGGGGGCCCCCAGGGGGCCGGGGTCCTGGTCGTCCGGAACGGGGTCAGGCTCTCCGCCGTCCTGCACGGTGGGGGCCAGGAGCAGGGGCGGCGCAGTGGGACCCACAACGTGGCCGGCATCGTCGGACTGGCCGCCGCCGCCCACGCCACCGCCTCCCAGCGGGAGGCCACCGTGGCCCGGGTCGGGGCGCGGCGCGACCGGCTGGCCGACGGGCTGGTGAAGGCGGTGCCGGGCGCGGTCGAGACCGGCTCCCGCGACAACAAGGTGGCGGGCAGCTGCCACCTCCGGCTTCCCGGGGTGGAGAGCGAGGCCCTGCTGTTCCTCCTGGACGAGGCCGGGATCTGCGCGTCGGCGGGCTCGGCCTGCGCGTCGGGCGCCCTCGAGCCCAGCCACGTCCTGTTGGCCATGGGGCTCCCGGAGGTGGAGGCCGGCTCGGCCCTGCGCCTGTCGCTGGGGTGGAGCAGCACCGACGCCGATGTCGACGCCGCCCTCGAGGCGGTGCCCGCCGCCGTGGCCCGCCTGCGCTCGTCGGTGCCGGCGTGACCGCGGGTCGGCGCCGGGCCCGGCCGTGAGGGTCCTCGTGGCCATGTCGGGCGGGGTCGACTCGTCGGTGGCGGCGGCGCTGCTGCGCGACGCCGGCCACACCGTCGTGGGCGCCACCATGAAGCTGTGGGGCGGACCGTCCGACTCGGGGTGCTGCTCGGTGGCCGACGTCGAGGACGCCCGGCGGGTGGGCCAGCAGCTCGGGATCGACCACCACGTGTTCAACTTCACCGCCGACTTCGAGCGCCACGTCGTCGGGCCCTACGTCGCCGACCACCTCGATGGTCGCACGCCGAACCCGTGCGTCGAGTGCAACCGCCACCTCAAGTTCGACCGCTTCCTCGTCCGGGCCCGGCAGCTGGGCTTCGACGCGGTGGCCACCGGCCATCACGCCCGCATCCGCGGCGGGCGGCTCCTGCGGGGCCGGGACGGGGCCAAGGACCAGTCCTACGTGCTGGCCGTGCTCCGGCGCGAGCAGCTGGCGCAGGTGCTGCTGCCCGTCGGTGAGCTGACCAAGGCCGAGGTGCGCGAGCACGCCGCCGCCCTGGGCCTGCGGACGGCGGCCAAGCCCGACAGCCTCGACGTGTGCTTCATCACCGCCGTGGCGGGACGGGAGGCGTTCCTCGCCGGCCGGGGCGAGCTGCACCCCGGGACCCTCGTCGACGCCGGCACCGGCCGGGAGGTCGGCACCGTCGACGCCGTGGAGCTGGTCACGGTGGGCCAGCGCCGGGGCCTGGCGTCGGGGCGGGACACCGAGCGCCGCTACGCCGTGGACGTGGACGTCGCCCAGCGGCGGGTCGTGGTGGGCCGCCTCGAGGACCTGATGACGACCGCCGTGCCGGTCCGGGGGACCACCTCCACCTCCGACCGGCCCGTCCCCGAGGACACGCCCCTGCTGGTGCAGACGTCGGCCCACGGCAGGCCGATGCCGGCGCGTCTGTGCGGGAACGTGGTCGACCTGGAGCAGCCGGCCCGCCGGGTCGCGCCCGGCCAGACGGTCGCCTTCTACGACGGGGACCGCGTCCTCGGGGCGGCGGCGGCGGCGTGACCACGCCCGGCGGGGGAGCGGGGGCCGGCGCCGGCGTGGCCCGGCGCGCCGAGGAGCTGCGCGGCCAGATCGAGCACCACAACCTCCTGTACCACCAGCTCGACGCGCCCGAGATAAGCGACGCCGAGTACGACGCCCTGGTGCGCGAGCTCCGCGAGATCGAGGCCGCCCACCCCGAGCTGGTCGACGGGGCGTCACCGACCCAGACAGTGGGCGCTGCGCCCTCCCCGCTGTTCTCGCCCGTGCAGCACCGGGTGCCGATGATGTCGCTCGACAACGCCTTCTCGATGGAGGAGCTGGAGGCGTGGGTCAAGCGCATGGACCGCATCGTCCCGGGAGAGGTCGCCTACGTCTGCGAGCTCAAGATCGACGGCGTGGCCATGTCGCTGCTGTACGAGAAGGGCCGGCTGGCGCGCGCCGCCACCCGCGGCGACGGCCGGGTGGGTGAGGACGTCACCGCCAACATCCGCACCATCAAGGCCATCCCCCACCGCCTGGAGATGCCCGACCCGCCGGCGGAGATCGAGGTGCGGGGCGAGGTGTACATGCCGGTCCCCGCCTTCGACGAGCTGAACAAGCGCCAGGCGGAGGCGGGGCTGCGGCTGTTCGCCAACCCCCGCAACTCGGCGGCGGGCTCACTGCGGCAGAAGGACGCGTCGATCACCGCCTCGCGCGACCTGTCTTTCTGGGCCTACGAGCTCGTCGTCACCCGGGGGACGCGTCATTTCACGTCCCACATGCAGACCCTGTCGTGGCTGGGGGAGGCGGGCCTTCCGGTCAACCCCGAGATCAAGCTGCTCCACGGCCTCGACGAGGTCTTCGCCTTCTGCCGGAGCCGCCAGGAGCACCGCCACGATCTCACCTACGAGATCGACGGGGTGGTCATCAAGATCGACGACCTGGCCCGCCGCCAGGAGCTGGGATCCACCTCGCACGCCCCCCGCTGGGCGGTGGCGTACAAGTTCCCCCCGGAGGAGCGGACCACGACGCTCAAGGGGATCATGGTGTCGATCGGCAAGTCGGGGAAGGCCACGCCGTTCGCCCAACTCGAGCCGGTGTTCGTGGGGGGCTCCACCGTCGGCCTGGCCACCCTGCACAACGAGGACCAGGTGCGGGTCAAGGACGTCCGCCCCGGGGACACGGTGATCGTGCGCAAGGCCGGGGACGTCATCCCCGAGGTCGTCGGCCCTGTTCTCTCGCTCCGGCCCCGGGGGCTGCGCCAGTGGAAGTTCCCGACGTCGTGTCCCGTGTGCGGCGGTCCGCTGGTCCGCCTCGAGGGGGAGGCCGACACCTTCTGCACCAACCTCGACTGTCCCGGCCAGCGGGTGCAGCGGATCATCCATTTCGCCTCGCGCGGGGCCATGGACATAGAGGGCCTCGGGGAGCAGCGCGTGTACCAGCTCGTCGACGCCGGTCTGATCGCCGACGCCGGCGACGTGTACTCCCTCACCGAGGAGCGGCTGCTCGGCCTGGAGGGCTTTGCCGCCCTCTCCGTGTCCAACCTCCTGGGCGCCATCGAGGCGTCCAAGCAGCGCCCGCTGGCCAACCTCCTGATGGGCCTGTCGATCCGCCACCTCGGGGGGACCGGCTCGGCGGTGCTGGCCCGGGCCCTGGGCCACCTCGACCGGATCATGGCCGCGACCCCCGAGGAGCTGGCGGCGGTCGAGGGGATCGGGCCGGTCATCGCCCGGTCGGTGCACGAGTTCTTCGCCTCCGACCGCAACCGCACCGTCATCGAGAAGATCAGGGCCGCCGGGGTGAACCTGGCTTCGGGCGGGGGTCCCGCCGAGGACGTGGCGCCGGTCCTGGCCGGACGCAGCGTGGTGGTGACCGGGACCCTCGAGGGCTTCACCCGGGAGGAGGCCGAGGCGGCCATCCTGGCCCGGGGAGGGAAGTCCCCCGGCAGCGTGTCCAAGTCGACCTACGCCGTGGTCGTGGGGGCGGAGCCGGGGGCGGCCAAGCTCACCAAGGCCGAGGACCTGGGCACGCCGGTCCTGGACGAGGACGGCTTCCGGGCCCTCCTCGAATCGGGGGACCTGCCCCGGTAGCCTTATAACCGGTGCCGATGCAGCGTGTGGCTGACCTGCTCGGTCGGGCGCTGGGTGGCCGCTACCACCTCCTCCTCCCCCTGGGCGCGGGGGCATCGGCGGCGGTCTACCTGGCGGAAGACCGTGTCCTCGGTCGACGCGTCGCGGTCAAGGTGCTGCACCCGGCGCTGGCTGCCGACGAGTCCTTCCTGCGCCGGTTCCAGTCCGAGGCCCGGGCGGCGGCGGGCCTGCGCCACCCCCACATCGTCCAGGTCTTCGACTGGGGGGAGGACGACGGCGTCGCCTACGTGGTGCTCGAGCACCTGGCCGGGGGCAGCCTGCGCCAGATCCTCGACCGGGCCGGCGCCCTGCGCCCGGCCCAGGCCGCCGAGCTCGGCCGGGAGGCGGCGTCGGGGCTGGCCCACGCCCACGCCCGGGGCCTGGTCCACCGGGACATCAAGCCGGCCAACCTCCTCTTCGACGAGGAGGGGCGCCTGGCCATCGCCGACTTCGGGCTGGCCCGGGCCATGGCCGACGCCACCTGGACCGAGCCCGAAGGGGTGATCCTCGGCACCGCCCGCTACGCCTCCCCGGAGCAGGCCGTGGGCCACGGGACCGCCGCTCCGACCGACGTCTACTCCCTGGCCCTGGTGCTGGCCGAAGCGGTGTCCGGCTCCGTCCCGTTCTCCGCCGACACCACCGTCGCCACCCTGATGGCCCGGCAGGGCCGGCGCATCGAGCCCGGACCCGAGCTCGGGCCCCTCGGCCCCGCCCTGGCCGCCGCCAGCGCCGCTGATCCCGCCGAGCGCCTCTCCGCCGCCGCCTTCGCCTCGGCCCTCGAGGGGGTCCTGCGCACGACCGGGCCCGCCGGCCCGGTGCCCCTGGCCCCCGCCCTGGTCGACACGACCGAGATCGGCGCCCCGGGCGGGGCGGGACCGGGGCCGGCCGCCGAGCCGGACGGGGCGAACGCCCCCACCCGCATCGGGGTCTTCGACCAGGAGGAGCCGACCCGGACGGTCACCACCGCGATGGCCCCGGTCCCCCCGCCCTACGCCCCTGCCGGCCAGGCGGCCCCGGCCCCCCGCCGGAGGCGGCGGGGTCTCTGGGTCGGGCTCGCCGCCCTGGTGGCGCTGGCCGCGGGCGTCGGGGGGTACCTGGCCATCGGGGTGTTCAAGCTCTCCACGCCCAGCCACCCGGTCCCCGACACCCGGGGCCGGACGGTGACGGCGGCGGAGGCCCTGCTGGCCCCCGACAAGTTCCACGCCCGGGTCGGCCCGGGCCGCTACGACGACCAGCTGCCCCCCGGCCAGATCGTGGCCGAGAGCCCCGGGCCGGGCGCCTCGGTCAAGGAGGGCTCGACCGTCATCCTGTTCCCGTCCCGGGGCCCGGCGCCGCGCGGGGTGCCCGACCTCACCGGGCTGGCGCAGGCCGACGCCATCGCCAAGCTGGAGGCGGCCGGCTTCGCCCACCAGGTCGTGACCAAGAACGACGAGACGGTGGCTTCGGGCCAGGTCATGGACTGGTCCCCCAGGCAGGACCTGCAGGCCAAGGGCACGGTCGTGACCCTCACGGTCTCGAGCGGTCCGGCCCCCCGGACCGTCCCCTCGATGGCGGGCCAGACCTACGACCAGGCGGCGGCCGAGCTGTCCCAGCTGGGGCTGGTCCCGAAGAAGGCCCAGGTCTACGACAACACCGGGACCTATCCCGCCGGCCAGGTCGTCTCGACCGACCCGCCGGCGGGGGCGCCGGCGGCCAAGGGCGCCACGGTGACCGTCAACGTGTCCAAGGGCCCCCACATGGTCAGGGTCCCGGACGTCACCGGGGAGAACGTGGACCAGGCGACGTCGGACCTGGCCCAGGCCGGCCTGGTCGTGGCCAACGTCTACGGCCCCCCCAACCGGAGGGTGTTCGTGACCGACCCCCCGCCGGGCAGTCAGGTGACGGCGGGCTCGTCGGTCGACCTGTACACCCACTAGTAGCGTCCGCGCCCATGGGAGCGCTTGACGGACGGGTGGCCATCATCACGGGCGCCGGCCGGGGGATCGGTCGGGAGCACGCCCTGCTGTTCGCCGCCGAAGGGGCCAAGGTCGTGGTCAACGACCTGGGGGGCGCCCCTGACGGGACCGGGGTGGACCGCTCGGCGGCGGAGCAGGTGGTCGACGAGATCCGCGCCGCCGGCGGGGAGGCGGTGGCCAACGCCGACAACGTGGCCGACTGGGAGGGCGGCCAGCGCCTGATCAACGCCGCCGTCGAGGCGTTCGGGGACCTCCACGTCCTGGTGAACAACGCCGGCATCCTCCGGGACCGGGTGCTCGTGAACATGACCGAGGAGGAGTGGGACTCGGTCATCCACGTCCACCTGAAGGGCCACTTCGTCCCGTCCCGCTGGGCCGCCGCCTACTGGCGGGAGCGGACCAAGGCCGGCCAGGAGGTCAAGGCGTCGATCATCAACACCTCCTCGACGTCGGGCCTGCTCGGGAACCCGGGCCAGGCCAACTACGGGGCGGCCAAGGCAGGCCTGGGCGCCTTCACCGTGATCACCGCCCAGGAGCTCGCCCGCTACGGGGTCCGGGTCAACGCCATCGCCCCCGCCGCCCGGACCCGGCTGACCGAGTCCACCCCCGGCCTCGGGGACATGGTCAAGGCCCCCGACGACCCCGGGATGTTCGACATCTGGGACCCGGCCAACGTGTCCCCGCTCGTGGCCTACCTCGCCACCGAGTCATGCCCGGCCACGGGCAAGGTCTTCTTCGTGCAGGGCGGCCGGGTGCAGCTCATGCACAACTGGTCGATGGGGGAGTCGATCGAGAAGGACGACCGCTGGACGCTGGCCGAGCTCGAGGCCTCGATGAAGAGCCTGGTCGGGGAGGACCAGACACATCCTGGCTAATCCGGGGGATGGGGAATTAGCCCTCCCAAAGGGGGGTATCCACGACGTAGTATCGGATGTCGCAGGGTCCAAGGGGGTGGCGTTGCTGAGGCAGTGTTCCCCAGCCGCTGCCGGTGCCGCCGCCCCCTTGGGCCCTGCGCCGCGTCCGCGCCCGGTCCCGTAGGGGGAACCAGCAGGCGCCGGGTAGCGTCGCCGGGACCGATGAGCTCGCCCCGGGACCAGCGCGACACCTTCACCATCGGAGCCGCGGGCGGGGACGAGGTGGTCGTCCCGTGGCCCCTTTTCCGCCGCCTCTACCACCGGGCCCGGGAGGTGGTGCCCACGCCCGGCGAGACGCCGATCGGGGGCCGCCACCACCGCTGGGTGGTCCTGTGGACGGTGCTGGCGGGACTGTTCTCGGTCAACGTGACGTTCACGATCTTTGCCGTGGCGCTGACCAACGTGGCCCACGGCCTGCACACGTCGCTGGCCGACGTGACGTGGGTGATCACCGCCCCGCTGCTCACCTTCGGGGTGGCGGCGCCGGTGCTGGGCAAGATCGGCGACACCCACGGCCACCGCCGGCTGTACCTGGCGGGGACCGCTCTGGCGGTGGTCTGCGCCCTTCTCACCGCCGCCGCGCCCAACGTCGGGTCGCTGATCGCCGCCCGGGCCCTGTCCGGCATCGACGGGGCGGCGGCGGGGGCGGCCTCGATGGCCCTGATCTTCCGGGTCTTCGAGGAGGAGGACCGGACCAAGGCCATGGGCTGGTGGTCGCTGGTCGGCGCCGGCGGCCCGGTCATCGGGGTGGTGGTCGGGGGCTTTTTGATCTCCACCTTCGGGTGGCGGGCCCTGTTCCTGCTGCAGGCCCCGCTCACCACCGCCGCCCTGGTCGTGGCCTACCTGGTCCTGCCCGAGACCGAGCGGGCCCCGTCCGAGGCCTTCGACCGGGCCGGGGCAGTGACGATCACGGTGTCGGTCACCGCCCTGCTGGTGGGGCTCAACCGCGGGCCGGTCACGGGCTGGTCTTCCCCGCTGGTGGTCGGCGCCCTCGTCGTGTGCCCGGTGGCGGCGGGGCTGTTCATCCGCGCCGAGCGGCGGGCCCGGGCGCCGCTGCTGCCGCTGGAGCTGTTGCGCCGGCGCAACTTCTCGTTCCCGATCGCCAACCAGGTCTTCACCAACTTCGCCTACATGGGCGGGTTCATCCTGGCCCCGATCCTCCTCGAGCGGGTCTACGGCCTCTCGACCGCCGGGGCGGGGCTGATGGTGATAGCCCGGCCGCTCACCTTCTCCGTCGTGGCGCCGGTGGCCGGGTACCTGGCGGGACGGGTGGGCCAGCGCTTCTCGGCGGTGGCGGGCTCGGCGGCGCTGGCGGCGTCGATGGCGGTCTTTGCCGTCCTGACCCGGCAGTCGGGGACCGCCTGGGTGGTCCTGGCCCTGGCCCTGTCCGGGGTCGGGATGGGGGTGGCGTCCCCGTCGGTGGCGGCGGCGGTGGCCAACTCGGTCGACGAGGACAGCCTGGGCGTGGCCAGCGCGTCCCAGCAGCTCATGGCCCAGGTGGGGGTCGTGGCCGGCATCCAGGTGATGCAGACGATCCAGGCGTCCCGCCAGTCGGCGGCGGGCCTGGTGGGGTCGTTCCACGACGCCTACCTCGTCGGCATCGTGATGTGCGTGGCGGCGGTGGCGTGCGGATTCGGGATGCTCAGCCGGCGGATGTCGGCCAGCGCCGAGCTGGCCCTCGGATGAGCTGACGGTGGCGGCCGGACTGGCAAGCTGACGCCATGCCGACCCTGAGCACGGACCCCCCGGCCGGCCCGGTCCCGGCCCCCACCGGGCCCCGGCGGACCAAGATCGTGGCGACCATCGGGCCGGCGTCCGACTCCGGTGACGTCCAGGCCGCCATGTGCGCCGCCGGCATGGACATGGCGCGGGTGACCCTGGCCCACGGCGCCACCTCGGAGGCGGTCGACCGGGTGCGCGGCCTGCGCGTGGCCGTGCCCGAGGTCTCGGTCCTGGTCGACCTGCCCGGCCCGAAGATCCGCGCCGCCCCCTTCCCGGTGGGCGGGTCGGTGCTCGAGACCGGAGCCGGGGTCACCTTGGTGCCCGGAGGAGCGGCCGGCCTCGCCTCCTCCGCGGAGGTGATCCCCGTCTCCTATCCCGCCCTCCTCGACGGGCTCGAGCCCGGGGACCGGGTGGCGCTGGGAGACGGCGGGGTGGCCCTCACCGTGGTCGGGCACGCCCCCGGCGAGGTGGCGGCCACGGTCGTCTCGGGCGGGCTGGTCCAGGGCCGGCCCGGGGTCACCGCTCCGGCGGGCCGGCTCAGCCTGGAGACGCCGACCCCCGAGGACCTGGAACGGGTGGAGGTGATGGTCGGAGAGGACGTGGACGCCATCGCCGTCTCCTTCGTCCGCAGCGCCGAGGACGTCAGGGCGGTGCGGATCGCGGCCGAGCGGGCGGCGGCGCGCCGGGGCGGACCGGTCCCGATGCTCGTGGCCAAGATCGAGACCCCCGAGGCGGTAACGGACCTCGACGCCATCGTCGAGGTGGCCGACGCGGTGATGGTGGCCCGCGGCGACCTGGGCGTGCGCATGGCCCTGGAGGACATCCCCCACACCCAGAAGCGGATCATCCGCTCGGCGGTGCGCTACGGCCGCCCGGTGATCACCGCCACCCAGATGCTCGAGTCGATGGTGACGGCCTCGTCGCCGACCCGCGCCGAGGTCACCGACGTGGCCAACGCCGTCCTGGACGGCACGTCGGCGGTGATGCTGTCCGGCGAGACGGCCGTCGGCGTCGATCCCCCCGCCGTGGTCGACACGATGGCCCGCATCGCCCGCCGGGCCGAGCAGGACTTCGACTACCTGGGCTGGGGCACCAATCTCGGGGCCCAGGTGGTGGCCGGAGACCCGTCGTCGACGCCGCGGATCACCGCCGCCATCACCGCCGCCGCCTGGCGGGCCGCCGTCGAGGAGGACGCGGTCGCGATCATCGCCTGCACCCGCACGGGCGCCACGGCTCGCGCCATCTCCCGCTTCCGCCCACCGATGCCGATCGTCGGCGCCACCCCGTCCCCGCGGACGGCCCGGCAGCTGGCGCTCAGCTGGGGCGTGGTGCCGCTGCTCGTCGGGGAGGCCTCGCGCACCGACGAGATCGTGTGGTTCGCGGTCCAGGGGGCGGTGGGGGCCGGCTTGGCCGCGCCCGGAGACGTGGTGGTGGTCCTGGCCGGCTCGCCCACCGAGGACGAGCCCACCACCGACACGCTGCGTCTGGTCCGCGTGCATTGACGGACGACGAGTACGCCTGGCTGGAGGACGTCGACGGGGACCGGGTCCTGGCCTGGGTGAGGGAGCACAACCACCGCACCGAGTCCGAGCTGTTCTCCGATCCCCGCTTCGAGGACCTGCGGGGCCGGATCCTGGCCCTGCTGGAAGCCGACGACCGCATCCCGCTGCCGTCCGTGCACCGGACCTCGGTGCTCAACTTCTGGACCGACAGCACCCGCCGCCGCGGTGTGCTGCGCCGCACGACGTGGGACGACTACCGCTCGGGCCGGGCGGCCTGGGACGTGCTGCTGGACGTCGACGCCCTCGGCCACGACGAGGGCGAGTCCTGGGTGTACCAGGGGGGTTCGGTCCGGCGCCCGGACCGGCGCCGGCTGCTGGTCGAGCTGTCCCCGGGCGGGTCGGACGCATCGGTGACGAGGGAGTTCGACCTGGAGGAGCGACGCTTCGTCCCCGAGGCGGAGGGCGGCTTCGTCCGCCCGCTCTCCAAGGGCTGGCTGGCCTGGCTCGACGACGACACCGTCTACGCCGGTCACGACTTCGGACCCGGGAGCCTCACCACCTCGGGGTACCCCCGCACGATCCGGCGCTGGCGGCGGGGAACGGCGCTGGCCGACGCCCCGGTGGTCTTCGAGGGGGACGAGGCCGACGTAGCCGTCAGCGTCTCCGTCGCCACCCTGCCGGGGCACCGCCACCAGCTGTTCCAGCGGGCGCTCGACTTCTACCGGACCCGGACGTGGATCCGCCGCGGGGACGCCTTGGTCCTCCTCGACGTGCCCGAGGACGCGTCGGTGGAGGTTCGGGAGCGCTGGCTGCTGCTGAGGCTGCGCACCCCGTGGTCGGCCGGCGGCAGGGCGTACGCGGCCGGAGCCCTGCTGGCCGCCGGCCTCGACGACTATCTCGAGGGGGGCCGCGACCTCGACGTCGTGTTCGAGCCCACCGCCACCACCGCCCTGTCGGACTGGGGGTGGACCAGGAGCCGGCTCCTGCTCACCGTGCAGGAGGACGTGCGTGACCGCATCGAGCTGGCCGATCCCGACTCGGGCTGGGATCGGCCGGCCGCGACCGGAGTCACCGGGACGTGGTCCCAGACCGCCTGGCCCCTGGACGCCGACCTGTCCGACGACTTCTTCGTGATGGGCCAGGACTTCCTGAACCCGAACGCGCTATACCTGGCTCCCGCCGGCGGGCAGGCGAGCCGGTTGCGGGCGGTACCGGACCGCTTTGCCACCACCGGCCTGGCCATGACCCAGCGCTTCGCCACCAGCGCCGACGGCACGCGGGTTCCCTATTTCCTCGTGGGCCCGGCGGCGGCCGTCGAGGGCGGGACGCCGGGACCGACGGTGCTGACGGGCTACGGCGGATTCGAGGTGTCCCTGGCGGCCACCTACTCACCCGTGGCGGGACGGTCGTGGCTGGCCGCCGGCGGCCGCTACGCCGTGGCGAACATCAGGGGCGGCGGGGAGTACGGGCCCGGCTGGCACGAGGCGGCGCTGCGGGCGGAGCGCCACCGCGCCTACGAGGACTTCGAGGCGGTGGCGCGCGACCTCGTCGCCACGGCGGTCACGACTCCCGGCGAGCTGGGCATCATCGGCGGCAGCAACGGCGGGCTGTTGGTGGGCAACATGTACATGCGCGCGCCCGAGCTGTTCGGCGCCGTCGTGTGCCAGGCGCCCCTCCTCGACATGGGCCGCTACAGCCACCTCCTGGCGGGGGCGTCGTGGATGGCGGAGTACGGGGACCCCGATGACCCCGACGACTGGGCGTTCATCCGCACCTTCTCCCCGTACCACCTGGCCGAGCCGGGCCGGCCCTACCCGCCGATCCTGTTCACCACGTCGACCCGCGACGACCGGGTGCATCCCGGTCACGCCCGGAAGATGGCGGCGCGCCTGGCCGCCATGGGCTACGACGTCACCTACTGGGAGAACACCGAGGGGGGCCACGCCGGGGCGGCCGACGCCCCCCAGCAGGCGGTGATGTCGGCGCTGGCCTACACGTTCCTGGGCCGGCGCCTCGGTCTGGCCTGAATGCTTCAGTCCCGGAGGGTGATCGTCACCCGGACGGGGCTGCCGGCCCCGAGGGCCAGGACGGTGGTGATGCGGCCGTCCGGCCCGACGCGCACCGTCCGGGTCGTGGTGCCGGACGGACCGCTGACGGTGACGGTCGCGGGGGAGCCGGGTCGGTAGACCCCGGGCGTGGTGACGGTGGCCGTTCCGCTGCCGGCGAACGAGTATCCCGCCGCGCTTCCCCCGGTCAGGGCGCTGAACGCCTGGGCGGCGCTCCTGGTCACCGAGACCGTGTAGCCCCACTGCGACCACTGCTTGTCGATCGACGAGTACGAGGCGACGACGGGACGGACGGGGTGGGCAAAGTCCCCCATCAGCTTAGGGACGTAGGCCCTGAGGTCGCGTGCCCAGTAGGCGAAGGTGTGGGTGCCGTACACGTAGTTGTCGTAGAAGGCGGGGATCCCGTCGGCCTGCAGGTGATCGTAGAAGTGCTGGGTCGACTGGTACACCGCCCCCTCGATCAGCGAGCCGTAGGGGTCGGGACCCGAGTCGAAGGGCCCGGGCAGGCCCATGCCCGTCCAGAGGTAGAGGCGCATGCCCCGGAGGTTGGTGTCGAGGGTGGCGGGGTCGTGGCCCTCCCAGTTGACGAGGTCGAGCGCCGGGTTGCCGAGCTCCGAGAACGGGGGCACCCGGTCATCTCCGACCTCGATGGCCTCGATGACGGCCACGGCGCCGGCAAACACCTCGGGGTCGCGCTCGATCTCCGGCGCCCCGGAGAACGAGGCCATCGACACGAACAGATCGGGGTGCCGGGCGGCGATCTCGGCCGAGCCGTACCCGCCCTGCGACAGCCCGGCCACGGCTCGGCCGTCACGGGTGGCGACGGTGCGCAGGTTGTGGTCGACCCACGGGATCAGCGACGCGACGAGGAAATCCTCGTACTGCGACGGACCGTGGCTGGTGTTCCGGTCGACCCAGTTGGTGAACCAGAAGCCGCCGTCCCCGTTGAAGCCGGCGTCGGGCATGACCGTGATGAGCCCGTACGGGGCCGTGGTCTGCTCGGCCCCACCCTGGGTGACCCAGTCCGACGCCTGCCCCGAGGTGCCGTGGAACAGGTACAGGACCGGATAGCGACGACCCGGATCGGTCCCGTAGCCGGCGGGCAGCAGCAGGCGGACGTTCACCGGGCGGCCCAGGTCGGGCGAGAGGACCCGCACGTTGTAGTCGCGAGCGTCGAGCCGGGCAGCCCCGAGGACGTGCAGGCCGGCGGCGTCGGCAAAGCTCACCGGCGGGGCGGATGCGGCGGCGCGCCCGACCGGCACCAGGGCCACCAGCGCGGCCGCACCGGCGAGGACGGCCCGCAGACGCGGACCGCGGATCGACTTCGAGAGCGCCCCCAGCACCGGGGCCAAGACTACGCCGGGCGGCGTTGCCGCCGCCCGCCTACTGTGTCAGCGGTGATCGTCGACCATCTGGATGTCGCTGCTGACGAGTTCGAGCGGACCACCGGCTGGCAGATCAAGCCCGAGGGGGCGTGCAAGGGCGAGGTATGCGTCCCCCTCGGCGGCGGAGGCTTCGACCTGCCGACCGCGGCGGAACGCCTCGGCATGGCCGTGGTCCCGGAACCCGGGGCCGGGCTGTGGTCGGTGGGGCCCGAGAGCGTGGGGGGCCGGGCCCTGGCGACGGCGGGCGCCTCGGACTTCTCGCTCCCCGACCTGGACGGCAACGAGTTCCGGATCGAATCGCTGCGCGGCCAGAAGGTGCTGGTCATCGCCTGGGCGCCCTACTGAGGCTGCCGCTGGGACCTGCCCGGGTGGCAGGCACTGCGTGAGGAGCTGCACCCCCAGGGGTTCGAGGTCGTGGACGTGTGCCTCGAGATGGCGGGGCCCGAGGTGGCCCGGCCCTTCGTCGAGGCGGCGGGGTCCACCCATCCTTCGCTAATCGACCGGGCCCACTACATGGACGCCCGCTTCGGCGTGACCAACATCCCCCAGGTCATGTGGATCGACGAGAGCAGCACGATCGTCCGCCCGCCGGAGCCGGCCAGCCCCCTGCCCGTGGGGGAGGCGGCGGTGCAGATGGCCGAGCTGGTGGGGCGCAGCGAGGAGCGGGAGCGCTACGTGGCGATGGTCGCGGACTGGGTCGCCAACGGCGCGGCCAGCCGCTACGCCCTCTCCCCCGAGGAGGTCGTGGACCGGTCCCGGGAGCGCTCACCGGCGGTCTCGGAGGCGGCGGCCCACTTCGAGCTGGCCCAGCACCTGTGGAGCACGGAGGGCTTCTCGGAGCGGGCCCTGAGCCACTTCAACGCCGCCCACGAGCTGCAGCCGGACAACATCACCTACAAGCGCCAGGCGTACTCCGCCCTCGCCATGTTCCGGTCGGGGGGCCAGGACCCCGACGGCTGGACCCGCTTCCGGCAGGTCCCGGGGGAGGGGGAGGACTGGCCCTTCGTCTCGGACTTCAACCGGGACATGGTGCGCTTCCAGCCCGAGTTGGCCGCCCGGCTCAAGCTGCCCGGCGCCGAGGGGGCGTAGCCGGCCCGGGCCATCGAGGCGATCGACCTCCCGGCCGAGGTCGCTGGGCCGGTCAGGCTGACGAGGCGATCCAGAGGAACCCGCCGAGCAGGCAGCCCACTCCGATCACCGACGCCACCATCCCGACCGGGCTGGTGGGCAGCGACGCCCGTTTCCCGCCGGCCGGGCCCCGCCGCCGGGAGGGCGCCGCCTGCTCGAGCAGCCCCGGCCTCCACACGAACAGGACGATGGTCGCGACCAGGCCGAGGCCGGCCAGGCCGCCGGCCTGGACGGCACGCTGCACGGCGGCGTCGTGGCACTCCTCGTACCGGAAGGCGTCGCGGGGATGGAGCTGCACATCCGGGGCGGACGCGAGCAGGGTGCCGAATCCGGTGCCGGCCAGCCCGGGCCGGCACGACGCCACCGGGGGACCGGAGACCGGCGGGTACGCCCCCGGGATGGACAGAGGGATGAGCATCAGCACCACCCCGCCGACCACGCACACCGTCACGAGCACGACCGCAGCACCGATCCGCCGCACGTGTCGAAAGGCTAACGGGCGCCGAAATACGGACCCCGCCGTCGGTAAACAGATCCTGGGACCGACGGGGCGCCGGCCGCAGGGAATCGACCTTCCCGACCCTAAGCTCGGCCCATGTTGCGTCCTGCAAGCTGGACCAACCCAGCGGGTGAGAGTCCCGCCCGGGTAATCGCCGGAGAGCCCGGTAGCAGGCCCCGGTCAGGCGTCGAGAGGCGTCGGGCTGAGCGGGGCGTCGAAAGCCTCTTTGGAGGGAGCAAGCGTGCGGGCCGTAGGACCACC
>DASUHN010000152.1 GCA_036273495.1 Acidimicrobiales bacterium
CCAGCCCGGCCGCACCGACGAGCACGGCCCCCCGCAGCGCCGCGACCCGCAGCCAGGATGCGGTGGCCCCGACCGGAGCGCGCCGACCCGCGAGCAGCAACGCCGGCACGAGGAGGATGAAGCTGTCGGGCCGGCACAGGATGTCGAGGCCGCAGAGCGCCCCTGCCAGCGCGCACCAGCGCAGCGGCCGTCGGGCGGCCGGCACCACCGCCGCCGCCAGCAGAGAGCCGAGCTCGAGGGGCAGCGACAGCGACTCCGACAGGACCGACCCGCCGGCCAGGAGAAGGGGCGGGTACACCGCAGCGAGGACCATGGCCACCGCCGCCCCCCGGCGCCGGGCACCCGGGCACGTCTCCGGGACCAGCCGGTAGGCCAGTGCCCCGACGAGCGCCACCGTGACCAGTCCCAGGACCACCTCGACGACCCGGGCCACCATGACGTGATCCCCGACTACGGCGTAGATGCCGCCCAGGAAGAGCGGCCACAGCGGGGGCCGGAAGGCGGTGGGCCCGCCCCCGGGAGCGACCACGGTCGTGCCGAAGCCGTGCCCCCCCGCCAGCGAGACGCCCAGCCGGTGATAGTCGGCGGGGTCGTTCAGCAGCGGCAGGTGGAGGGTGCCCACGAGGAGCCCCACCCGGGCGGCCAGGGCCAGCCCGACCACGGCCAGCAGAGCCCGGTACCAGCGCCCCCGCCCGGCTAGCGCGGGTCGAGCGCCCCCCGCCATCCCGTCACCGCCTCGTCGACACCGAGATCGAGGAGCCGGTCCCCGTCCGTGCCGTCGACGACCATCCGGCGGCCGCCGGCCGGGCCCAGCTCCACCGCCTCCACCCCGCTGGCCGCCGCCCGCTCGAGCACCGGCCGCGCATGGGAGGTGCACAGCACGACGCGCGACGGGCGCTCGGAGAAAAGCTCGGCGTGGCCCCGCACCCCGCTGAGCTGGAAGCCGGTGCCGGAGGCCACGGCCATCTCCGCCAGCGCCACCGCCAGGCCCCCGTCGGCCACGTCCGACACTCCCGCGACCAGGCCGTCGGTCACGAGGTCGCGGACGAGCAGCAGCAGATCGACGTGGGCCGCGTAGTCGACGGACGCCAGCACTCCTCCACGATGGCCGCGCCGCGCCGCCCAGGCCGAGCCGTCCAGGACGTCGTCCTGATCCGGGCCCACGCGTGTGCCGAGGAGCACGACGGTGGACTCCGGTTCGAGGGACACGGCCGGCGGGCGCCGGCGCAGCTCGTCGACGAGGCCGAGCACGGCGACGACCGGGGTGGGGTCGATGTCCCGGCCCGCGCTCTCGTTGTAGAGGCTGACGTTGCCTCCTATGACCGGGATGTCGAGGGCCCGGCACGCCTCCGCCATCCCGTCGATCGACTCGGAGAGCTGCCACATCACCTCGGGGTGCTCGGGGTTGCCGAAGTTGAGGCAGTTGACCACCGCCACCGGCGCCGCTCCCGCACAGGCGACGTTGAGGGCGGACTCCGCCACCAGCCAGGCCGTCCCCGCCCGGGGGTCGACCGCACACCATCGTCCGTTTCCGTCCGTCGACAGCGCCAGGGCGGATTCCTGACCGGCCGTGCCGAGGGGGTCGGAGGCGGTGGCGTTGACCCCCGGCGCCTTCAACCGCAGGACGGCCGCCCCCGCTCCGGGGGCGAGGACGGTGTTCAGGAACAGCTGGTGGTCGTACTGGCGGAAGACCGGTGAGGGATCGGCCAGGAGGGCGACCACGTCGGCGGCGTTGTCGGCCGCCGTCGGCGCCGGAAGAGCGGACGCGGAGGCGGAGCGGCGGGCACCCAGGTCCGCGGGCGGCTGCACGGGCCGGTCGTACAGCGGCGCGTCCTCGTGCAGCGAGGAAGCGGGCACGTCGGCCAGCACGGGACCGTCCCAGCCGTCGAGGATCCGCAGGCGACCGCCGCCGGCCCCGCCCGGGGTGACCCGGCCGACCACTGCCGCCCGCACCTGCCAGCGGGCGCAGACCTCCTCGACCGCGGCCAGGTCACCGGGGGTGACGATGGCGAGCATGCGCTCCTGGCTCTCGCTGGTCATCACCTCGAACGGCTCCATCTCCGGCTCCCGGCGAGGGACGGCGCTCACGTCGACGTCCATCCCCACCCCGCCGCGCGAGGCGGTCTCGCTGGTGGCGCAGGTGAGGCCGGCCCCGCCGAGATCCTGGATCCCGACCACCAGGCCGGCCGACAGCAGCTCGAGGCACGCCTCGATCAGCCGCTTCTCCTCGAACGGATCGCCGACCTGGACGCTCGGGCGCTTGGCCGAGTCCTCCTCGGCGAAGCCCGCCGACGCCAGCACGCTCACCCCGCCGATTCCGTCGCGGCCGGTGCGCGAGCCGAGGAGCACGGCCACGTTGCCGACACCCGTGGCCCGCCCCAGCACCAGCCGGTCGACCGGCAGGATTCCGACACACAGCACGTTGACGAGCGGGTTGCCGGCGTAGGTGGGGTCGAAGACCAGCTCTCCGCCGACGGTCGGGACGCCGACGGAGTTGCCGTAGCCGGATATGCCGCGCACCACGCCCTCGAAGATCCAGCGGCTGCGCGGATCGTCGAGGGGTCCGAACCGCAGCGGGTCCATGAGGGCGATGGGCCGGGCACCCATCGTGAAGATGTCGCGCAGGATGCCTCCGACGCCGGTGGCCGCCCCCTGGTACGGCTCGATGGCCGACGGATGGTTGTGGCTCTCGATGCGGATCGCCACGGCTATGCCGTTGCCGGCGTCGATCACGCCGGCGTTCTCCCCCGGGCCGACCAGAACGCGCTGCCCCTCGGTCGGCAGACGGCGGAGGTGGAGCCGGGACGACTTGTAGGAGCAGTGCTCGCTCCACATCACCGCGTACATGGCCAGCTCGAGGTGGTTCGGCTCCCGGCCGAGGATCTCCGAGATCGCCTCGGCCTCACCGTCGGTGAGCCCCAGGACCCGGTGCAGCGGCTCCTCGGTCAGCTGCGCCATTGGTAGTCAGGGGCGCGGTGCCCGCGCCGCGGGTCCGGTTCCCCATCCCCCTTTCAATCCGTACGTGCGGTTTTCCCGCATACGGCTTACCGACGGTCTTCTGGACATGGTTACGCCGCCTTCGGGTATCGGATGGTGCCCATGAGCTGATACAGGCCCTGGTCGTGGAACCAGGCTGGCGTCCATCGTTCCGCCTGACCGGCACGCAGGTTGCGACCTCGCTTCTTCATCAGAAGCCGCTTGAGCCGCCACGCCACGTAGTCGTCCAGGCTAACGAACTTCTTGGTCGCGTTGCCGGTGCGGAAGTAGTTGCCCCAGCCCCTAAGGAACTGGTTGATGGCGCCTATGACCTCGGGGAGGTCCTTCCCCACCTGGGACCGGGCGGTGAGGGCCTTGACCCGGGCTCGGACTCGCTTCATCGACCGCACCGACGGCCAGCGATGGAGGTAGTAGCGCACGATGCGCCGCTGTTCCCAGAGCCGGCCGGACATGCGGGCATGGAAGTGGCATCCGAGGAAGTCAAAGCCCTGCCTGGCCAGCACCCCTGCCGCCAGCCACTGTCGGAGGAGCTTTAGGACCCGCCGGTCCGACACCCGCTCGCCGACCAGGGCCATGAGCTGGTCATGGTCGATCGAGCCGAAGAAGTCCGTGATGTCGGCCTCGAATATGGGCTCGAGGACGATCTTGGCCGCCTGCTGGGCCACCCTGTCCTTGACAGTGGGGATGCCCAACGGGCGCAACTTCCCGTGGGGCTTGGGTATCTCCACCCGCCGAACCGGCTTCGGGAGATAGATGCCTGCCTGGAGGTCCGCTTGCAGCTCCCCGATCATCCGGGAGATGCCATAGGCCTCCACCGCATCCAGGGTCAGACCGTCGACCCCGGCTGCTCCACGATTGGCTCTCACCCTCTCCCACGCCTCCCACAGGATGTCGGTCCGGTGGATGCGGTCATAAAGGGCGTGGAAGCGGCGACCCGAAGACTGCTTGGCCGCAGCCCATAGCCGGTTCTGGAGTTGTCGCACTTTGGCCGAGGGCATGTGCTTGCCCTGGGGGTAGTCGGGCGGGGCGGTCCCCGCCATGCCCTTGCGCTTACCTCCGACCCCGGCGTGACCGAAGTCGGGGCCCTTCCCTGGTTGCCGGGCCACCATTGCCCTGCCAGGTACTACGACCCCGTCGGACTCCCGCTGGCCTCCCCCCGGCTTCACCACTGGCTTATACGAGGGGTCTTTGCTGCCGAGGCTGGCCAGACGGGTCTCTCCAGTCCCGAACGAAACCGTGCGTGCGTGCCGATCCACGTACCCCGAGGGGGCCCGACCAGGGGCATCTCCGGAACTGGCCAGTTGGTCGGACGTGGGCCTTCACCGGGACATGAGCGGCTCGGCTCCCCCGTTGTAACTCTGACGAGGCTGCAGGACTCGGCCCTGGTGGACCTACGGCCCGCACGCTTGCTCCCTCCAAAGAGGCTTTCGACGCCCCGCTCAGCCCGCCGCCTCTCGGCGACGAACCGGGGCCTGCTACCGGGCTCTCCGGCGATTACCCGG
>DASUHN010000153.1 GCA_036273495.1 Acidimicrobiales bacterium
GACCACCTGATCGAGGAACGACACCGCCCCGGCCGCGGGCCGGACGGCGTCGGGGGTCACGTCGTCCAGCGGGACGGCGTCGGCCACCAGGAACGGCCCGGTGGCCACCCGCCGGAGGCGGAGGAGGTGGGCGCCGCCCCCCAGGGCCCGGCCCAGGTCGTCGACGAGGGACCGGACGTAGGTCCCCGACGAGCACGCCACCTCGAAGCGGTACACGGGGCCGCCGGCGAGGCCGACGCTGAAGCGGTCGACGACCACGGACCGGGCGGGCCGGTCCACGGTGCGCCCCTCCCGGGCCAGCTGATGGAGGCGGCGGCCCCCCACCTGGACGGCCGACACCATCGGCGGGACCTGCTGCTGGGGGCCGGTGAGGCGCCCGGCGGCGGCGGCCACCTCCGCCGGCCCGACCCGGCTCATGTCCCAGGTCCCGGTCACCTCCCCGGAGGCGTCGAGGGTGGAGGTGGCGGTGCCGAGGACCAGCTCCCCCTCGTAGGCCTTCGGCAGGGCGGTCAGGAAGCGGAGGAGCCGGGTGGCCCGCCCCACCCCGATCAGCAGCAACCCGGTGGCGTCCGGGTCGAGGGTGCCGCCGTGGCCGACCCGGCGCTCCCCGATCAGCTTGCGGCAGCGCGCCACCACGTCGTGGGAGGTCCACCCCGCCGGCTTGTCGACGGGCAGCCAGCCGTCCCGGGCCACCGGCCGGCGCTCAGCCGCTGGCGGCCACGGCCCGGCGGACGGCTTCGGCCGCCTCGCGTACGGTCCCGTGCCACACGAACCCCGAGGCGAACCGGTGCCCCCCGCCGCCGAGGGCTATGGCCACGGCGCCGACGTCGGTCTCGTCGACGGAGCGCAGCGACACCCGGACCCCTTCCGGGGACTCCTTGGCCACCATCGCCACCCGGGCCTCGGCGGTCCGGCGGACCAGGTCGATGAGTCCCTCGGTCTCGTCCAGGCCGACCCCGTGGCGGGCCAGGTCCTCCTGGGTCACCCAGGCGAAGACCATTCCGGTGTCGGCGTCGAGCTCCGCTCGGGCCAGGACGTCGGACACGAGCCGCAGGTAGGTGAAGCGGTGCTTCTCGAACAGCTCCCGGGTCATGAAGGCGATCGGGAGCTCGAACCCGGCCAGCTCCTCGGCCAGGGCAAAGACCTCCGGCGTCGTGTTCGAGTACTGGAACCTCCCGGTGTCGGTGACCAGGCCGGTGTAGATGCACAGCGCCGCGTCCCGGTTCAGCGCCCACCCCAGCCGGCGGGCCAGGGTCCGCACGATCACGGCCGTGGCGGCGGCGTCGGGGTCGATGACGTTGATCGACCCGTACCGCGTGTTGCTGGCGTGGTGATCCACGACGATCAGCTCACCGGCGGCCCGGGCGGCGGGCACCAGCGAGCCGAGCCGGTCGATCGACCCGCTGTCGAAGGTCACCATCACCTCGGGGGCGTCCGGGAAGTCGGCGGCCTTGGTGACCGAGTCGAGCCCGGGCAGGAAGGCGTAGTGCGGCGCCACCTGCTGGGGCTCGGGCCACGACACCAGCGTCGGCCGCCCGTGGGCGCCGGCCAGGTGGTGCATGGCGAACATCGATCCGAGGGCGTCACCGTCGGGCCAGACGTGGCAGGCCAGGGCCACGAGCGAGGCCCCCTCGATGGCGGCCACGGCCCGGTCCAGCGCCTCGTCGACGTCGGCGCTCACCGGTCCTCCTCCCCCCCGGCGCCGGAGATCCGGCGGAGGGCGTCCTCGATGGCCGCGCCCTGCACGACCGCGGGATCCACGTCGAAGCTCAGCCGGGGGGTGCGCTTCATCGTCGTCTGGCGCGCGACCGCCGCCTGCAGCTCGACCCGGTGCTCCTCCAGCAGCGTCCGCGACCCCTCGGTGAGGGAGCTGAGCCACACGGTGGCATGACGGAGATCGGGCTCGACCGTCACGCCGGTCACGGTCAGCAGGTCCCCGCCGGCGTCGCTGAGCCATTCGATCTCCTCGGCCAGGACCTCCTTGAGCACCTGGTTCAGGCGGAAGACGCGGGGGTAGCGGTGCTGTCCCTCCGTCCCGCCCACCCGGCCACCTCCTGCGCGGCCGCGGCCTCTCCGCCCCGGCACTGCGTCAGCTCTCCATCTCCAGCCAGCCCCGCTCGGTGCTGATGACCTCGACGTCGGGCCGCGACCACACGAAGCGCTCGACCTCGTTCAGGATCTCCTCGGCGTGGCCGGGAGTCGACGAGACCGTGGCCATTCCCAGGCACGCCCGTTGCCACTGGTCCTGGTGGTCCACCTCGGCGGCCGAGACGGAGAAGCGCTGGCGGGCCCGCTCGAGGATCGGCTTGACCAGGGCCCGCTTGGACTTGAGCGACCGGCTCTCGGGCAGCCGCAGCTCGACCCTGAGCGCCGCTACGTGCGTGGGATCTCCCTTTCCTCGTACGTCTCGATCACGTCCCCGCGGTGCAGGTCCTGGAAGTCCGACAGCCCGATGCCGCACTCGAAGCCCGACTGCACCTCACGCGCGTCGTCCTTGAAGCGGCGCAGGGAGGTGATGGTCCCCTTCCAGATGACCACGCCCTCCCGGAGGAAGCGGACGCGCGAGCCGCGCGTGATGGTGCCGCTGCGCACGTAGCAACCCGCCACCGCGCCGACGCGGGGCACCCGGAAGATCTCGCGCACCTCGGCCTCGCCGGTGACGACCTCCTCGTACTCGGGGGCCAGCATGCCGACCATGGCGGCCTCGATGTCCTCGATGATCTTGTAGATGATCTCGTAGGTCCGGATCTCGACGTTGGTGGCCTCGGCCAGCTCGCGTGCCTTGCGGTCGGGCCGGACGTTGAAACCGATGATCGTTGCGTTCGACGCCGCCGCCAGCTGCACGTCGTTCTCGGTGATCCCGCCGACGGCGCGGTGCACGAACGACGGCCGGACCTCGTCGCGCTCCAGCTTGCGCAGCGCCTCGGTCAGGGCCTCGAGAGAACCCTGCACGTCGGCCTTCAGGATCAGGTTGAGGGTGGTGGACTCACCCCGCTGGATCTGCTCGAAGATGTCCTCGAGCCGGGCGCCGGTGGCGCTCGGTGTCGGGGCGTAACCGGCCGAGCGGAAGCGCTGCTCGCGCGCCTCCCCGATGGTGCGGGCGGTGCCGAGGTCGGTCGTGACCCGGAACTCGTCCCCGGCGCGCGGGACGTCGCTGAAACCGAGCACCAGCACGGGCATGGAGGGCGGCGCCTCCTTGATGTTCTCACCCTTGTCGTCCACCAGAGCCCGCACCCGGCCCCAGGCGGCTCCGGCCACGATCGTGTCGCCTACGCGGAGGGTCCCCTTCTCCACCAGCACGGTGGCCACCGGGCCCCGGCCCACGTCGAGGTTGGCCTCGAGGACCACGCCGCGGGCCCGCCCCTCGGGGTTGGCGGTGAGCTCCTCCACGTCGGCCAGCAGGAGCAGCTGCTCGAGCAGGTCGTCGATCCCTAGGTTCTCCAGGGCCGATATCTCGACCATGATCGTGTCCCCGCCCCACGCCTCGGGCACCAGCCCCTGCTCGGACAGCTGTTGCATGACCCGGGTGGGATCCGCGTTGGCCCGGTCGATCTTGTTGATGGCCACGACGATGGGGACCTCGGCCGCCTTGGCGTGGTTCAGCGCCTCCACGGTCTGGGGCATGACCCCGTCGTCGGCCGCCACGACCAGCACGGCGATGTCGGTGACCTGGGCCCCCCGGGCGCGCATGGCCGTGAACGCCTCGTGGCCCGGGGTGTCGATGAACGTGATGAGGCGACCGTCGCGCTCGATCTGGTAGGCCCCGATGTGCTGGGTGATCCCCCCCGCCTCGCCGGCCACCACGTTGGTCTGGCGGATGCGGTCGAGAAGCAGGGTCTTGCCGTGGTCGACGTGGCCCATGACCGTGATGACGGGCGGCCGCGGCCGCTGGAGCGACTCGTCGTCCTCCGACTCGTCCTCGAAGTACCGGGCCTGGAGCTCGGCCTCCTTCTCCTCGCCCGGGTCGACCAGGCGCACCTTGGCCCCGACCTCGGCCGCGAACAGCTCGATCATCTCGTCCGACAGCGACTGGGTGGCGGTGACCATCTCCCCCTGGAGCAGGAGGAAGCGCACCACGTCTCCGGCGGAGCGGTACAGCCTGGGACCGAGGTCCTGGGCCGTAGAGCCCCGCTCGATGATGAC
>DASUHN010000154.1 GCA_036273495.1 Acidimicrobiales bacterium
GCACGCCCGGAACGGTGCCGACGAGCGAGCGGCCGTCGGGCAGCAGGAGGTTGACTTCGAGGGAGGCGGCTTCGCCCTTGGAGCAGGGCAGCGCGGCGACCGCGGCCACCAGCGCCTCGACCGTGGCCGACACGTCGTCGAGCACGGTGTCGGCCAGGGCGCCGGGCGGGAGAAGCCCCCTGCCCCGTTCGGCCAGCACGGCCCGGTCCGGGTCGGCGCCGGCCAGGCGGGCCTCAAGGATGCGGTCACCCACGCCCCACTTCTCCAGGGCGTCGAGCTCCACCGGGAGGGCGTCATGGACCCGGTCCGGCCCGTCGCTCACGTACAGGCCCAGCCGCTCCCGGAGGAAGGCCTTCACCGGGTGCTCCACGAAGCGGATCAGCGAGTCGAGCTGGATGACCGGACGCTCGAGCGGGGGCAGGCGCCCGGTGAGGAACGGCCTCGGCTGCTGGCGGTCCTCGCTCTTGAGCGCCCGCGTCCCGTCGAGGTTCACGGGGTCGAAGCTCCAGGGCGTGCCGTCGACCAGCGCCCCCTCGGCGAAGTTGCGGCCGTCGAATGCCTGCAGCGGATGGTGGACGAGCACGGCGTCGCGTGCGAGCTTGTTGGGGTCCGGGTGGCACACCGTCCGGTCGATGACGTCGAGCAGCTCGGCCACGGGCACGGCCGGCGGGCGCTCGTGGTTGGTGCGCTGGTCCCGTCCCTCGAAGGTGATGATCAGCTTCTCGGTGGCCGCCAGCAGGGCGTCGAGCAGCAGCTGGCGGTCCTCGCTGCGGGCGTCCCGGTCCCCGACGCGGGGGTCGGCCAGCAGCAGGTCGTCCCCGTCCTGCTCGGTGTGGCGGGGGAACACGCCGTCGTCAAGTCCGAGCAGGCACACCACGCGGTGCGGCACCGACCGCATCGGCACCAGGGTGCAGATCGTCAGGTCCCCGGTGCGGAAGTTGGCCCGAGTGGGCCGGCCGCGCAGCCGCGCGGCCAGGAGCGAGCGGACCTCGGCCAGGTCGAGGTCGGCCGAGGCCGGACGTGCCGGGAGGGCCCGGGTCTCGTCGACGACTTCGCCCAGCAGGCGATGCAGCTGCTCGTGCTGCCAGGTGTCGGTCGGCGCCGACATGGCCAGTCGCTCGGTCCCCGCTGCCAGCGCCTTGGCCCAGTGCCCGACGGGCCGCCGCCCGGAGAGCTCGTCGAGCGTCTCCTGGAGCCGGGCCACCAGCTCGGTGAAGCGGCCGGCCAGGTCGACGCCGGTGCTGGAGACGTCGTCGTAGGGGAGCGCGTCGCCGAACAGGCGCTGGCCGTCCTCCCCCATGGCCACGCCGAGCAGCAGCCGGTCCACGCCCGCCCGCCACGTGTTGGCCTCGACGCCGTCCAGCGCCCACGGCGCCCGGTGGGCCCCGTCCAGTCCCCACCGGATCCCGGTGCCCGCCACCCACCGCTCGATCTGGGACAGGTCCTCCTCGTCGAAGCGGAAGCGCCGGCTGACCGGCTCCCGCGACGCCAGGTCGAGGACCTGGGACGCCGTCACCCGCCCGTCGGCCAGGTCGAGCAGCTGGGCCGCCACCGCCAGCAGCGGGTTGGTCTGGCGGATCGACCGGTCGGCCAGCCGCACCCGCAGCTGCGGCGGCCCCGCCTCCTGCCCCCCGTCCCCGTCCTGGTCGGGCTGGCCGGCGCCGAAGGCGGCGTGCACCAGCGGGGCGAACGACTCGATGTCCGGGCACATCACGATCACGTCCCGGGGCTCGAGCGTCCCGTCGGCGGCCAGCAGGTGGAGGACGGCGTCCCGCACCACCTCGACCTGGCGGGCCCTCCCGTGGCAGGAGTGGATCCGCAGGCTGTCGTCGTCCTCCCGCAGCACCGGGCGAAGGTCCTCGCTCTCGCCCCCCCTCCGCGGTCCCACCGGCATCCGGTCGTGGCGGACGTCGGCCTGGATAAGCCCGAGGAGCGTGCCGGTGTCGTCGTCAGCAACTGCCCGGTGCTCCCCGCCGGCCACGCCGTGGGAGTTCAGCACCAGCTGCATCTCCCGGGAGTCCCGCCCCCACGAGCGGAGCAGCGGGTTGTCGGGAAGGGCTTTGGTCGGGTCGTCCTCCCGCCGGAGGTGCGCCGGCGGGCGGGGCTCGGCCTCCTGCACCTTGTCCCACAGGGCGCCGGACGGGTGGAGCAGGAAGAGGTGGACGTCGCGGTGGACGGCTACGGCCTCGAGCACCTGCAGGTGGCTGGCCGGCAGGCGGGTCAGCCCGAACAGCGACAGCCGGTCGGGGAGGTCGAGCAGCTCCGGCTCGTCGGCCAGCCGGGCCGCCGCCGTCTCGAACCGCTCGGCCGGGCTCGGCACGCCGATCCGCTCCCGCAGCCGGCGCCACAGCTCCGCCTGCCACGCCCGGTCCGGGTGGGCCTCGTCCTGCCACCCAGCACCCTCGGCCCACGCCCGGACCATGTCGGGCCGGTGGACGGCGTAGCGGTCGTAGAGGTCGGCCAGATGGC
>DASUHN010000155.1 GCA_036273495.1 Acidimicrobiales bacterium
GGCCCGGGCCGGAGCGGGGAGGCGGGGGGCGGACCGCTTGCGGGGCGCCGGCCTCGCCCGGGCGGCGGACCCCTTGCGGGAAGCGGGTGTCATCGGGCGGCAGCCTTTCCGGTCCGGGAAGAGAGGGACCCGCCCTCTTGCCACCGGGCCATGGTCCAGAGGAGATCCGACAGGCGGTTGAGGTAGGCGCCGACCTGCGATCCGTCGGCGGGCGGGAGCGCCAGGCAGAGGCGCTCGGCCCGGCGGACGACGGTGCGGGCCACGTCGAGGACGGCGGCGGGGCGGCTCTCCCCCGGCACGACGAACTCGGTGGGCATCTCGAACAGCCCGGTGAGCCGGTCGATGTCGGCCTCGAGGGCGGACACCATGCCAGGCGTAACCAGGCTCCGGCCCGGCTCCAGCTTGCGGCGGTTGTCAGGGGCGGTGGCCACCTCGGCCATCAGCACGTAGAGCTCCCGCTCCAGGCGGGTCAGCAGGGCGTCGAGCTCGCCTCCGGGCTCCGACTCCGCCCGCGCCACGCCCAGGGCGGCCTGGGCCTCGTCGACGGCGCCGTTGGCCTCGATCACCGGGCTGTCCTTGCGGACGCGTCCGCCGTAGAGCAGGCCGGTGGTGCCGTCGTCCCCCTTGCGCGTGTAGATCTTCAATTGGCCGATCCCCTGGATGATCTCCAGAGGAATCTAACGGCGGGGCCCCCACGGGGGGTCGGTAGCCTTGGGGCCATGCCGGCCGCACCCGACGCCTATCTCGCCGCGGCGACCGAGCGCGTGGTGATCTTCGACGGGGCGTCGGGGACCAGCCTCCAGGCCGCCGACCTCGGGCCCGACGACTTCGGGGGCCCCGACCTCGAGGGGTGCAACGAGGTCCTGGTGGTCACCCGGCCCGACGTGGCGGCCCGGGTCCACGAGGAGTTCCTCGAGGTGGGCGTCGACGTGATCGAGACCCACACCTTCGGGGCGTTCGGGGTCGTGCTGGCCGAGTACGGGATCGCCGACCGGGCCCACGAGCTCAACCTGGTTGCCGCCCGTCTGGCGCGCGAGGTGGCGTCGGGGTTCTCGACGCCCGACCGGCCCCGCTGGGTGGCCGGCTCGATGGGCCCCGGGACCAAGCTGCCCTCGCTGGGCCAGATCCCCTTTGCCGAGCTGCGCGACATGTACGAGGTGCAGGCGCGTGCGCTCCTCGAGGGCGGGGTCGACCTGCTGCTGGTCGAGACCCAGTACGACCTGCTGGCGGCCAAGGCCGGGCTGATCGCCTGCCGGCGGGCCATGGCGGCGGTGGGCCGTGAGGTGCCGCTGCAGGTCCAGGTGACCATGGAGACGACGGGGCGGATGCTCGTCGGCTCGGAGATCGGCGCCGCCCTCACCACCCTGGCGGCCCTGCAGCCCGACGTGATCGGCCTCAACTGCGCGACCGGTCCCCGCGAGATGGGTGAGCACCTCCGCTACCTCTCCCGGCACTCCCCCGTGCCGATCGCGTGCCTGCCCAACGCCGGCCTGCCCTCCGTCGTCGACGGGCAGACTCACTACGACCTCACGCCCGACCAGCTTGCCGAGCACCACGCCGGGTTCGTGTCGGACCTCGGCGTGTCGGTAATCGGCGGGTGTTGCGGAACGACCCCGGCCCACCTGGCGGCCGTGGTGGAACGCTGCGCGGGCCTCTCCCCCGCCGCCCGCCGGCCCGAGATCGAGGCGGCGGGCTCGTCCATCTACTCGCCCGTCCCGTTCCACCAGGACACGTCGTTCCTGATGATCGGGGAGCGCACCAACGCCAACGGATCGAAGGCCTTTCGGGACGCCATGCTGGCCCAGGACTGGGAGACGTGTGAGCGCATCGCCCGGGACCAGGTGCGGGAGGGCGCCCACCTCCTCGACCTGTGCGTCGACTACACCGGCGCCGACGGGGTGGCCGACATGACCGAGCTGGCCCGCCGCCTGGCCACCTCGGCCAGTGCCCCGCTGGTGCTCGACTCCACCGAGCCCGAGGTGATCGAGGCCGGCCTGCAGTGGATCGGCGGCCGCCCGGTGCTCAACTCGGTGAACCTCGAGGACGGCGAGGAGCCCGGCACCCGCCTCGACCGCTTCCTGTCCCTGGCCCGCGAGTACGGGGCGGCGGTGGTCTGCACGTGCATCGACGAGACCGGCCAGGCCCGCACCGCCGAGTGGAAGCTGCGGGTGGCCCGGCGGATCAGGGACATCGCCGTCGAGCGCTACGGGCTCTCGCCCGGGGACCTGCTGTTCGACCCCCTGGCGCTCACCCTGTCCACGGGCATGGAGGAGTCCCGCCGCGACGGCATCGAGACCATCGAGGGGATCCGGCTGATCAAGACCGAGCTGCCCGGGGTCTTCACCACTCTCGGGTTGTCCAACGCCAGCTTCGGGTTCAAGCCGGCGCTGCGTCACGTCCTCAACTCGGTGTTCCTGCACGAGTGCCTGCAGGCCGGACTGGACTCCGCCATCGTCCACGCCGGGCGCATCCTTCCCCTCAACCGGATCGACGAGCGCCAGCGCGAGGTGTGCCTCGACCTGATCTACGACCGCCGGCGGGAGGGATACGACCCGCTGGCCGAGCTCCTGGATCTCTTCGCCGACGTCAGCGCCGCCACCCGGGAGGTGGAGGACCGCAGCTCGTGGTCGGTCGAGGAGCGCCTCAAGGCCCGCATCATCGACGGGGACCGCAACGGGCTCACCGACGACCTCGACGAGGCCCTGGGGGCCGGGCGCCCCGCCCTCGAGATCGTCAACGACGTCCTCCTCGAGGGAATGAAGGTCGTGGGCGAGCTCTTCGCGTCGGGCGAGATGCAGCTGCCGTTCGTCCTCCAGTCCGCCGAGACGATGAAGACGGCGGTGGCCCACCTCGAGCCGCACATGGAGAAGACCGAATCGGGGGGCAAGGGCCGGGTGGTGCTCGCCACCGTCAAGGGCGACGTCCACGACATCGGCAAGAACCTCGTCGACATCATCCTCACCAACAACGGCTACGAGGTGCACAACCTCGGCATCAAGGTCGCCCTGTCCGAGATGCTGGCCAAGGCCGACGAGATCGGGGCCGACGCCCTGGGCATGAGCGGGCTGCTGGTGAAGAGCACCCTGATCATGCGCGAGAACCTGGAGGAGCTGAACTCCCAGGGCCGCGCCGCCATGCCGGTCCTGCTCGGCGGCGCCGCCCTGACCCGCCACTACGTCGAGCGCGACCTGCGTTCGGTCTACGAGGGCCGGGTGTTCTACGGGCGGGACGCCTTCGAGGGCCTCCGGACCATGGACCGCCTGATGGAGCTCAAGCGCAGCGGAGAGGAGGATCCGGACTTCGGGCGCAAGCTCTCCGAGCGGATCATGCCGGCGCGCAAGAGCGAGCTCGACGCCGCCAACGCCCTGCCGGACGAGCAGATCCCGGCGCGGTCGCCGGACGTGGTGAGCGACAACCCCGTGTTCTCACCGCCGTTCGTCGGCACGCGGGTGGTGCGGGGCATCCCGCTCGACGACATCGCCGGCTACCTCAACGAAACCTCCCTGTTCCGCAACCAGTGGCAGTTCCGCCCCGAGAAGAACCGCGCCGGCGGCCCCGAGAGCGACGCCGAGTTCAAAGACCGCGTCCGGCCGACGCTGCGGGCCGAGCTCGACCAGGCGAAGGCCAGAGGGGTGCTGGTGCCGCAGGTGGCCTACGGGTACTTCGCCGCCAACTCCGAGGGCAACGACCTGGTGATCTGGAAGGACGAGAGCCGTACGGCCGAGCGGCTGCGCTTCACCTTCCCCCGCCAGCGCCAGGCGCCGTTCCTGTGCATCGCCGACTTCTTCCGCCCGGCCGCGTCAGAGGAAGGGGACTGGGCCGCCCTCCACCTCGTCACGATGGGCCCCAAGGTGTCGGAGGAGACGGCCAAGCTGTTCGCCGAGAACCGGTACCAGGAGTACCTGCTGCTGCACGGCCTCGGAGTCGAGATGGCCGAGGCCCTGGCCGAGTACTGGCACCGGCGGATCCGGGAGGAGTGGGGCTTCGCCGGGGAGGACGGCCCCACGCTCGGCGGGCTGTTCCGCCAGCAGTACCGGGGCGGCCGGTACTCCTGGGGCTACCCGGCCTGTCCCGACCTCGAGGACAACGCCAAGGTGGCCGAGCTGCTCGAGGCCGAGCGGATCGGGGTCGAGGTCAGCGAGGGCTTCCAGCTCCATCCCGAGCAGTCGACGCTGGCCCTGGTCTGCCACCACCCCCAGGCCAAGTACTTCGTCGCCAGATAGGGGTCAGCCCCTGGGGCGGCGGGTGGCGTACTCCCGGTGCACCGCCTGGCGGTGCCGCCCCAGCCGCTTGGCGATCTCGGCCCAGTTCCACCCCGCCCCCCGGGCCCGCTCGACCTGTTGGCGCTCCCACTCGTCCAGCAGCGGGCGAAGCTGCCTGATCGCCTCCAACCCCGTCCCCGCCTCTGACCCGGTGGCCTGCCGCACCAGCTGCAAGGCGTCCAAGGCAGTGCCAGCGGCCCTGGCCTCGTCCCCGCTCCCCGGTTCGACCATGGAGTCACCTCCCCCCGCCCCGTCCAGCATTGCATGTTGACCCGCATCGGGTCGGGTGAAGCTCAGCCCACCACGGCCAGGCCGTGGTCGACCCGGTTGAGCGCCAGGGGGCCGTCCTCGGTCGCCACCACAATGTCCTCGAGCCGGGCGCCGAACCGCCCGGCCAGGTAGATGCCCGGCTCCACCGAGAACGCATGGCCCGGCTCGAGGGGCGTGGCGTTGCCCGCGACGATGTACGGGTCCTCGTGCTCCTCGAGCCCGATGCCGTGCCCGGTCCGGTGGATGAAGAACTCCCCGAAGCCGCCGGCGGTTATCTGGCGGCGCGCCGCCGCGTCCACCTCCTCGCACGTGGCTCCGACACGCGCCGCCTGCACCGCCTGCGCCTGGGCGGCCTGCAGCACCGCGTACAGGTCGCGCACCTCGGCGGAGGGCTCCCCGGTGACGACGGTGCGGGTGATGTCCGAGCAGTAGCCCGGGCCGCCGTCGAGGGACAGCACGCCGCCGAAGTCGCAGACGACCACGTCCCCGGCCTCGATCCGGCGGGGGCCCGCCTCGTGGTGGGGGCTGGCGGCATTCGGCCCGCTGCCCACGATGGCGAAGTTCACCCGCTCGTGGCCCTCGTCCCGCAGCCGCCGGGAGAGGTCCCGGGACACCTCGGCCTCGGTCCGCCCGACCAGCGGGATCAGCCCGGCCTGCAGCTGGTCGGCCACCCGGTCGGCCGCCTCGCCCGCGGCGCGCAGACACCCGATCTCGGCGGCGTCCTTGACGGCGCGGATGGGCCCGGTCACGCCCGACGCCGGCGACCACGCAGCCGCCGGCAGCGCGCCCTGGAGCCGCAGCAGTGCCGACGCCCAGGCCCGGTCCGAGACCCCCAGGCTGCGGCGGGAGCCCACCAGGGCGGCGACGATCTGCACCGGGTCCTCGGTCTCGTTCCAGGGCCGCACCGTGAACAGCTCGGGCGCCTCGCGCACGCGGGGAGCCTCGAGCCGGGGGACGACCAGGGTCGCATCCCCGTCGGCCGGCAGCACGAGCATGGTGAGCCGCTCGAGGGGCATGGCCTCGTAACCGGTGAGCCAGGGCAGGTCGGCACCGAGCGAGAGCAGCAGGGCGTCGACGCCGGCTCGGACCATGGCGCCTCGCACCCGGTCGATGCGGGTGGCGCGCGCCACGGTCTGGTCCGGGCCCACCCCTGCCGCGGCCGTCATCCCGCCGCTCCCACCGGGGCCGCGACCACCGCTTGGCGGGCGTGGTAGCTCGACCGGGTCAGGGGGGACGCCTCCACGTGGGCGAAGCCCATCTCCCGGCCCTGCTCCCCCAACCGGGCGAACTCCTCGGGGCGCCACCACCGCGCCACCGGGAGATGGCCGGCGGTGGGCCGCAGGTACTGACCGAGGGTGAGGATGTCCACGCCGGCCGCCCGCAGGTCGGCCATGGCGGCCAGCACCTCCGCCTCGGCCTCCCCCAGGCCGAGGATGATCCCCGATTTGGTGACCAGGCCCGCCTCCCTGGCCCGGGCCAGCACCGCCAGGCTCCGGCCGTAGGACGCCGACGGTCTCACCGCCCGCTGCAGGCGCAGCACGGTCTCGAGGTTGTGGTTGAGCACGTCGGGCCGGGCGGCGAAGACCACCTCCAGCGACGCCGGGTCCCCCTTGCAGTCCGGGATCAGCACCTCGACGGTCGCGCCCGGCCGCACCCGGCGCAGCTCGGTGACGGTGGCGGCGAAGGCCGCCGCCCCCCCGTCGGCCAGGTCGTCGCGCGCCACCGCCGTGACCACGACGTGGTCGAGACCCATGCGCGCCGCCGCCCCGGCCACCCGCCCCGGCTCGGCGGGATCGGGCGCCAGCGGCCGGCGGGTGTCGACCAGGCAGAAGCCGCACGCCCGGGTGCAGCGCTCCCCGTTGATCATGAAGGTGGCGGTGCCGTCGGCCCAGCACTCGAAGATGTTCGGGCAGCCGGCTTCCTCGCACACCGTCACCAGGTCGAGCGAGCGCATGACCGAGCGGACCCGGCGGAACTCCGGGCCCATCTCCGCCTTGACGCGCAGCCACGGCGGCTTGCGGTCGGTGATGCGGACCGTGCCCGCCGGCTCGGCCCGACCGGGCGTCGGCCGGGCCGGCGCCTCGGGAGCGTCCCAGGCCGCGTCGGCCCGCTCCACCTCCGGGCCCCACCGCTCCGCGGCGCGCCGGGCCACCACGTCGACGACCTCGCGCATCGACACGGTCAGGCCCTCGGCCGCCAGCGACGTCACGGGCCGGTCCGAGATCCCGCACGGGACGATGTGGGTGAACATCTCCATGTCCGGGGCCACGTTGAGGGCAAAGCCGTGCATCGAGCGCCCCCGCGTCACGCGTATGCCGATGGCGGCGATCTTCCGGGGCCGGGGCCCCTCCGGGTCCACCCACACGCCCGGGTAACCGGACAGACGCCCGGCCCGGACGCCGAGGTCGTCCAGGGCGTCGATCACCACCTGTTCCACCCCGTGGACGTGCCGGGGCACCGAGTCGGGGCCCGGCGGCACGTCGAGGATCGGGTAGCCGACCAGCTGGCCGGGCCCGTGGTAGGTGACGTCCCCGCCCCGGTCGGTGTGCACCAGCTCCGCTCCCACCGCAGGCGGATCCACCAGCAGGTGGGCGGGGTCGGTGCGCACGCCGCACGTGTAGACGGGCGGGTGCTCGAGCAGGAGCAGGTAGCGCCCGTCGGAACGGAACAGGGCGCCCTGCACGGCATGGGCGTCGCGGTAGCGGGCCCGGCCCAGCCACCGCACCCGGAGGGCGCCGGCCGGGACGGGACGGCCGGTCACAGCTCGCCGGACCAGTCGCGCGTCTCGATGATCTCCCGGACCTTGGCCAGGAACGCCGAGGCGTAGGCGCCGTCGTTGGCCCGGTGGTCGAACGACAGGGCCAGGATCCCGACCGGGTGGATCACGATGCCCTCGCCGCCCCCCGCCAGGTCGGCCACGACCGGCTTCCGCTTCACCCCGTCGGTCGACAGGATGGCCACCTGGGGCTGGTTGATGATCGGCACGGTCATGAACGTGCCGTACGGGCCCGGGTTGGTGATCGTGAACGTTCCCCCGCTGATGTCGTCGGCGGACAGGCGCTTGCCCCGAGCCCGCTCGGCCAGGTCCCGGACCTCCCGGGCGATGGCGCGCAGCCGCTTGGAGTCGGCGTCCTTGACGACCGGGACGATCAGCCCCTCGTAGTCGAGGTCCACGGCGACGCCGAGGTTGACCCGCTTGTGCACGACCAGCTCGTTGGTGCCGACCGACGCGTTCAGCCGCGGGAACTCCGACAGGGCGTCGACGACCGCCCGGGCGATGAACGGCAGGTAGGTGAGCGAGAAGCCCTCCGCCTCGCGGAACGACTCGCGCACGTGGCCCCGGGCCGCGTCCACGCCGTGGAAGTCCACCTCGACCGCGGTCAGGGTGTGGGCCGAGGTGGCCTTGGATCGGATCATGTGCTCGGCCGTGCGCCGGCGGATGTTGGTGAACGGGACGACCTCGTCCTCCTCGCCGGCGTGGGCCGGGGGGAACGGCTGAGCGGCTGCGACCGGTCCCGCCGCCGCAGCCGGGGCCGGAGCCGCGGGCTGGGCCGGGGCGGGCGCCGGCTGGGACGGCGCCGGCTGGGACGGCGCGGCCTGAGCCGG
>DASUHN010000156.1 GCA_036273495.1 Acidimicrobiales bacterium
CCGGCGCGGCCGCGGCTCGCGGGCCGCGGCGGCGGCCGCCGCCAACGGCGCCGACGAGGCTCCTGCCGCCGAGGGACCCGACGGTCCCGGATCGGAGAATGCCGGCGCCGAGGACGCTCCCGCCAACGGGGCCGGCGTGCCGGCATCGGCCTCCACCGACGCCGAATCCGACTCCGAGACCGAATCCGGCTCCGGCTCCGGGTCGGCCGAATCGGGCCCCGACCGCGTGGGCCCTGGCGCCGACGCAGGTGGCCGGAGCCGCACCGCCCGGACATCCGGCGGGGCCAGCAGCGAGGCCCGGACCGATTCCCCGTCTTCCTCGTCCCAGTCGCGGAGCGAGGGGACCGACCGTTACCAGCGCTTCGACGGTGGCGGGGGGGAGCCCGGCAACCGGCGCAACCGGAGGCGGCGGGGCCGCGAGCGGGGCGGGTCCGGTGGGTCCGGCGGGTCCGGGGGGGCCGAGCGGGACCTGCAGGGCTCGGGTCAGGAGCAGCAGTTCCAGGGTGAGCCCATCCCCGTTGCCGGCCTGCTCGACCTGCGCGACGAGGGCTTCGGCTTCCTGCGGGCCGGGGGCTACCTGCCCAGCACCCGCGACGTGTATGTGTCGATCAGCCAGGTGCGCCGCTTCGCCCTGCGCAAGGGGGACTACGTCGAGGGGGCCAGCCGTCCCGCTGCCAGCAACGAGAAGTACCCGGCCCTCCTCCGCATAGACAGCGTCAGCGGGATGACTCCCGACGAGGCCCGGGCCCGCCCGCGCTTCGAGGACCTAACCCCGTTGTTCCCCGACCAGAAGCTGAATCTCGAGGTGCCCGGGGACGCCGCCAACATGACGGCACGCATCGTGGACCTGCTGTCCCCGATCGGGAAGGGCCAGCGTGGGCTCATCGTCTCGCCGCCCAAGGCGGGCAAGACCACCGTGCTCAAGCAGATCGCCCACTCCATCGAGGCCAACAACCCCGAGGTCCACCTCATGGTCCTCCTGGTCGATGAGCGCCCCGAGGAGGTCACCGACATGCGCCGCTCGGTGCAGGGCGAGGTGGTGGCCTCCACCTTCGACCGGCCGTCCGAGGAGCACACGCTGGTGGCGGAGCTGGCCATCGAGCGGGCCAAGCGCCTGGTCGAGATGCAGAAGGACGTGGTGATCGTCCTCGACGGGATCACCCGCCTGGCCCGCGCCTACAACCTGGCGGCACCCGCCTCGGGCCGGATCCTCTCCGGCGGCGTCGACTCGGGCGCCCTCTATCCGCCCAAGAAGTTCTTCGGCTCGGCCCGGAATATCGAGGAGGGTGGATCGTTGACCATCCTCGCCACGGCGTTGGTCGAGACCGGCTCCCGGATGGACGAGGTGATCTTCGAGGAGTTCAAGGGCACCGGCAACATGGAGCTGCGCCTCGACCGCCGGCTGGCCGAGCGCCGGGTCTACCCGGCCATCGAGGTCAACGCCAGCTCCACCCGCCACGAGGAGCTGTTGTTCGACCGGTCCGAGCTCCAGCAGGTGTGGAAGCTGCGCCGGGTGCTCAACGCCCTGGGCAGCGAGGGCAGCGCGGCGGCGGGCCTCGAGCTGTTGATGGACAAGATCAAGACGACCAAGAGCAACGCCGAGTTCCTGGCCGAGATAGCCAAGGGCCCGACACCTCCGGTATAAGAAGGCGAGATGAAGGCAGAAATCCACCCCAGCTACGTCGAGGCGGCAGTGCGGTGCTCCTGCGGGAACACCTTCACCACCCGCTCGACCAAGTCCGACCTCCACGTCGAGCTCTGCAACGAGTGCCATCCCTTCTACACCGGCAAGCAGAAGCTCGTGGACACGGGCGGTCGGGTCGAGCGCTTCGAGCGCCGCTACGGGCGGCGCAAGCAGCGCCGCGCCTAGACGGCCACCGCGTCCGCCATCGCCAGGCTTCCTGACCGCGCCGGGGACCGGCGCGGCCGGCTGCTCGAAGCCAAGCTCCAGGCCGTCGTCGGCGCCCAGTGGGGAGACGCAGCCGACGCCGTCTCCGGGCCGTTTCCCCTGGGCGCGACCCTCCGCCGGGGCGCAACGGCCTGGATCCACGGCGAGGATCCCGACCGCCTCCTCGGCGGCGCCCTCGCCTGGGCCGGATCGGCTGGGGTGACCGAGCTGCACGTCGTCGCCGAGGAGGGCACCGGCATGCTGGCCCGGCGGGCGGCGGCATTCTCCGTGGCCCCCCGGATCTGGCACCTCGAGGGCCGGGCCCTGCAGCCCGCCCGGGCCGAGCCGCTCCCTCCGGAGCCGGATCCCCCCGAGCTGACCGCGCCGCTCCGGGCCGTGCTGGAGGCCGCCCGGAGCGAGGGCGCCGAGGTCGTGGCCGAGCACGGGGTGATCTCCGTGGAGGTCCTCGGGCTCGAGGTGGCCCGGGTGGAAGCCGGTCCCGACGGGCCCGAGCTCTCGATCGGCGTGGGCCGTCACGACCGCGAGGCCCGCCGCACGGTCCACGGCGGGCTCCCGGGAGACGCCCGCGACCCGGTCGGCGACCTGCGGGGGGTGGTGAGCCAGGTCCAGGCCCGCCGGCGGGGAGGCGGGCCCTCCCACCCCGCCAACCAGCTGGCGCCGGAGAGGTGGCTGCGGGCTCTCCTGGTGCGCCGCCCGGAGCTGGTCGGGGCGGGGTCACTCGTCGCGGTGTCACCCCCCGTTGCGCGGCCCAACCTCCGGAGCCGCGCCGTGGCGCCGGCCGTCGGGACCGACGGCGGCGGGGACCGGATGGCCGTGGTCTGCTCCACCGGGGTCGACCCCGAGCTCGTGCCCGCCGCCGTGGACGTGAGGGTGGGGGCGGGCCCGTGCCGCCTGGTCCTGGTGGTGCCCGAGCGGGACGACCACCCCGTCACCCGGCGCCTGGTGGGCATGCTGTCGGATCCGGCCGAGATCCGCACCGTGCCGACGGATTGGCGGGAGTTGCACAGCCCGTCGCCGTCCTAGCCTGGAGAGCAGATGTTCGAACGCCTCGACGAGCTCGAGAAGGAGTACGAGGACGTCCTCGTCCAGCTCTCGGATCCCACCGTGCTCGGGGACCAGCGCCGGCGGGTCGAGGTGGCGCGCCGGCACAAGGAGCTGGAGGCGGTTACCGCCAAGTACCGCAGCTACCGCGGGGCCGAGGCGGACCTCGAGGCGGCGCGAGAGCTGTTCACCGAGGCGTCCGGGGACGACCGCGAGATGCTGCGCGGGGAGATCGACGCCGCCGAGTCCCGCATGGCGGAGCTGGAGGAGGCGCTCAAGATGGCGCTCCTGCCGAAGGACCCCAACGACGACAAGGGCGTGATCGTCGAGATCCGGGGGGCCGAGGGCGGGGAGGAGGCCAACCTGTTCGCCAAGGACCTGTTCGAGATGTACTCCCGCTACGCCGACCGGGTGGGCTGGAAGCTCGAGGTCCTCGGCTCCGATCCGTCGGACATGGGGGGGTTCAACGAGATCACCTTCTCCCTGCGCGGTGACGGTGTCTGGAGCCGGATGAAGCACGAGGGCGGCCCCCACCGGGTGCAGCGCGTCCCCGTCACCGAGTCCCAGGGTCGGGTGCACACCTCGTCGGCCACCGTGACCGTGCTGCCCGAGGCCGAGGAGATCGACGTCGAGATCGACCCCAACGACCTCAAGATCGACGTCTACCGCTCGACGGGACCGGGAGGTCAGTCGGTGAACACCACCGACTCGGCGGTGCGGATCACCCACGTACCCACCGGCACCGTCGTGGCCATGCAGGACGAGAAGAGCCAGATCCAGAACCGGGCCAAGGCCATGCAGGTGCTGCGGGCCCGGCTGCTCAAGGCCGAGCAGGACCGCCAGAGCGCCGAGCTGTCCCAGCAGCGGCGCAGCCAGGTGGGGGGCGGGGGCCGCTCGGAGAAGATCCGGACCTACAACTACAAGGAGAACCGGGTCACCGACCACCGCATCGGGCTCACCCTGCACCGCCTCGACCGCATCCTGATGGGGGAGGTGGACGAGCTGGTCGACGCCCTGGTGGCCGACGAGCGGGCCCGCCAGCTGAGAGGAGAGGCCTGACCGCCACCTGGTCCGAGCTGCTCAGCCAGACCTCCGCCGCCCTCGGCTCCGACTTGGACGCCCGCCGTCTGGTCGAGGCGGCGTCGGGGCGGGACGGCGCCGAGCTCCGGGACGCCCTCGGTGACCCCGCCCCGGATCGGGCCCGGCGCCGGTTGGCGGACATGACCGAGCGGCGCCGGGGCGGGGAGCCCCTCCAGTACGTCACCGGCTCCTGGGGCTTCCGCCGCCTCGACCTCATGGTTGACCGCCGGGTTCTGATACCGCGTCCCGAGACCGAGGTGGTGGTCGAGGTGGCCCTGGGCGAGCTGCGCCGGCTGGGGCGGCCCCGTCCGGTGGTCGTCGACCTGGGCACCGGGTCGGGCGCCATAGCCCTGGCCCTGGCCGACGAGGGCCCCGAGGCCGAGATCTGGGCCACCGACGTGTCCGGCGCCGCCCTGGACGTGGCCACCGCCAACCTCGCCGGGCTCGGGGGCCGGGCCGCCACCCGCGTCCGGCTGGTCCCCGGTTCGTGGTTCTCGGCCCTGCCGCCGGAGCTGGGGGGTCGGGTCGACCTGGTCGTGTCCAACCCGCCCTACGTGGCCGAACCCGACGAGGTGGAGCCCGAGGTGGCGAGCTGGGAGCCGGCCGGCGCCCTGTGGTCGGGCCCGACCGGGCTGGAGGCGACCGAGCTGATCCTGGCCGGCGCCCCCCCGTGGCTGGCCCGGCCCGGCGTCGTGGTCCTGGAGGTGGCCTCGGAGCGGGCGGGGGAGACGGCCGCCGTGGCCCGGGCGCACGGGTTCGTGGCGTCGCTCCACCCCGACCTGGCCGGGCGGGAGCGGGTGCTCGTGGGGCGGCTGGAATGCCGCTGATCGACGCCACGGGGACCGGGGCGGACTTCGACGCCGCCCTGGAGGCCGCCGCCGCCGCCCTGGCCGCCGGTGGGGTCGTGGGCATCCCG
>DASUHN010000157.1 GCA_036273495.1 Acidimicrobiales bacterium
CGACGACCTCCAGATCAAGATCTCGCAGGGCGCCAAGCCGGGTGAGGGTGGCCAGCTGCCGGGCCAGAAGGTGTACCCGTGGATCGCCCGGACCCGGCACTCGACGCCGGGCGTCGGCCTGATCTCCCCGCCGCCCCACCACGACATCTACTCCATCGAGGACATCAAGCAGCTGATCCACGACCTCAAGTGCGCCAACCCGTGGGCGCGGGTCCACGTGAAGCTGGTGGCCGAGGTCGGGGTGGGCACGGTGGCGGCGGGGGTGTGCAAGGCCCACGCCGACGTGGTGCTGATCTCCGGCCACGACGGGGGGACCGGCGCCGCCCCCCTCACCTCGCTCAAGCACGCCGGGGCCCCGTGGGAGCTGGGCCTGGCCGAGACCCAGCAGACCCTCCTGCGCAACGGGCTGCGCGACCGCATCGTGGTCCAGGTCGACGGACAGCTGAAGACGGGCCGCGACGTGGTGGTCGCCGCCCTCCTCGGAGCCGAGGAGTTCGGCTTCGCCACCGCGCCCCTCGTCGTGTCGGGCTGCATCATGATGCGCGTCTGCCACCTCGACACCTGCCCCGTCGGGGTGGCCACCCAGAACCCCGAGCTGCGCAAGCGCTTCAGCGGCAAGCCGGAGTTCGTCGTCACCTTCTTCGAGTACATCGCCGAGGAGGTGCGCGAGCTGCTGGCCGAGCTCGGCTTCCGCAGCCTCGACGAGGCCATCGGCCAGGTCGAGATGCTCGACACCGTGCCGGCCGTCGACCACTGGAAGGCCCACGGTCTCGACCTCACCCCGATCCTCGAGATACCCGAGGTGGAGCCGGGCGCGGCCCGGCGCTGTGTCACCACCCAGGACCACGGTCTCGAGCGCAAGCTCGACAACGAGCTGATCCGCCTGGCCCGGCCCGCCCTCGACGACGGCCGCCCCGTCGAGATCGACCTGGCCATCCGCAACGTCGACCGCACGTTCGGCACCATGCTCGGCCACGAGATCACCCGCCGCTTCGGCGGGTCCGGCCTGCCCGACGACACCGTCGTCGTCCGGCTGTCCGGCTCGGCGGGCCAGAGCTTCGGCGCCTTCCTCCCACGGGGCGTGACGCTGCGCCTGGCCGGGGACGCCAACGACTACTTCGCCAAGGGGCTGTCGGGGGCCCGGATCGTCCTGCACCCCCCGCCCGAGTCCCCGTTCCCGGCCGAGACCAACGTGGTCGCCGGCAACGTGGCCCTCTACGGCGCGACCGGCGGGGAGGTGTTCATCCGCGGGGCGGTGGGGGAGCGGTTCTGCGTGCGCAACTCCGGCGCCACGGCGGTGGTCGAGGCGGTGGGGGACCACGGCTGCGAGTACATGACCGGGGGCCGGGTCGTCGTGCTCGGGCCCACCGGGCGCAACTTCGCGGCCGGCATGTCCGGCGGCGTGGCCTACGTGTACGACCGCGACGGGACCTTCCCGGCACGCGTCAATCCCGACATGGTCGACCTCGACCCCCTCGAGGCGGATGACGTCGAGGCCGTGCACGACCTCGTTTCGCGCCACCTGGCCGAGACCGGCTCGACAGTGGCGGAGCGGCTGCTGGCGGTGTGGCCGTTCGAGATCGGCCGCTTCGTCAAGGTGATGCCCCGCGACTTCAAGCGGGTGGCCGAGGCGGCCCGCCGGGCCGAGGCCGAGGGGCGCTCGGTCGACGAGGCCGTGATGGAGGCGGCCCATGGGTAAGCCCACCGGCTTCCTGGAGTACGGCCGGGAGACCCCCACCCGCCGCCCCGTCCCGGTGCGGCTCCGGGACTGGCGCGAGGTGTACGAGCCGTTCCCGGAGGAGAAGGCCCGCACCCAGGCGGCCCGCTGCATGGACTGCGGGATCCCGTTCTGCAACAACGGCTGCCCCCTCGGCAACCTCATCCCCGACTGGAACGACCTGGTGTTCCGCGGGGAGTGGGAGGAGGCCAGCGAGCGCCTCCACGCCACCAACAACTTCCCCGAGTTCACCGGCCGGCTGTGCCCGGCGCCCTGCGAGGCGGCGTGCGTGCTCGGCATCAACGCCGACCCGGTGACGATCAAGCAGATCGAGGTGGAGATCGTCGACCGGGCGTGGGACGCCGCGCGGGTCGTCCCGGTGGTCCCGAGCGCCCCGACCGGCAGGCGGGTGGCGGTGATCGGATCGGGCCCCGCCGGCCTGGCCGCGGCCCAGCAGCTCACCCGCGCCGGCCACACCGTGGTGGTCTTCGAGCGCGCCGACCGCATCGGCGGCCTGCTGCGGTACGGGATCCCCGAGTTCAAGATGGAGAAGCGGGTGCTCGAGCGCCGGCTGCGCCAGATGGAGGCGGAGGGCACCGAGTTCCGGGCCGGCGTCAACGCCGGTGTCGACGTCACCGGCGACCAGCTGCGGGCCGAGTTCGACGCCGTGGTCCTGGCCGGGGGCGCCACGATCCCGCGCGACCTGCCCGTGCCCGGCCGGGAGCTCAGCGGCGTCCACCAAGCCATGGAGTACCTGCCCCTGTCCAACCGGGTACAGGAGGGGGACCTGGCCGAGTCCCCCCTCAGCGCCGCCGGCAAGCGGGTCGTGATCATCGGCGGAGGAGATACCGGCGCCGACTGCCTCGGGACGGCCCACCGCCAGGGGGCGGTGTCCGTCCACCAGCTGGAGATCCTGCCCCGGCCCCCGGACACCCGCAGCTCCGACCACCCCTGGCCCACCTGGCCGGTCATCTTCCGCACCAGCTCGGCCCACGAGGAGGGCTGCGAGCGGGTCTACGCCGTCTCGACCACCGAGCTCGTGGATGACGGGACCGGGGCGCTGCGCGCCCTGCGCGGTCACGAGGTCCAGCCGGTTCAGCACAACGGCACGACCAGCTTCGAGGCCGTCCCCGGGTCCGAGTTCGAGATCCCGTGCCAGCTGGTCCTGCTGGCCATGGGTTTCCTCGGAGCGCAGCGGGAGGGCCTGGTGGAGCAGCTGGGCGTGGATCTCGACGCCCGGGGCAACGTGGGGCGGGACGCGGCGTGGGCCACCAACGTCCCGGGGGTCTTCGTCTGCGGGGACATGGGCCGGGGCCAGAGCCTGATCGTCTGGGCCATCTCCGAGGGCCGGGCGTGCGCCGCCGCCGTGGACGCCCATCTCATGGGCGGGACCGACCTCCCGGCCTTGATCACGCCGACCAGCCGCTAGAACCTCGACCGCTACCCTGCAGGCCCGTGGCCCGCGTCCTGGACCCGAACGTCGGCCCGACCGGGCGCTACCTCCGCCACCTCGACCTGCTGCTGCTGCTGTCGACGCTGATCGTGTCGATCGTCGGCGTGGTCATGGTGTACTCCGCCACCCGCACCAAGCTGCAGCTGCTCGGGGACGACCCCCACCTGTACCTAAAGCACCAGGCCACCTACGTGGTGCTCGGCATCCTCGTGATGATCGTGTGCATGGTGTTCGACTACCACCACTTCGAGGAGATCGGCCTCCTGGGCTACGGCCTGGTGCTGCTCCTCCTGCTGGCGGTCATGTCGCCGTTCGGGTCCCGCGCCCTCGGCTCGCAGCGCTGGTTCCAGGTCGGCTCCTTCCAGCTGCAGCCCTCGTCGTTCGCCATCCTGGCGCTGATCCTGGCCCTGGCCACGATGATCAGACGATGGGAAGGCGACATTGACGCGCGCCGCCTGGTCGTGCTGCTGGCCATGGGGGCCGTGCCGGTGGCGCTGGTGGCCATCCAGCCCGACCTCGGCACCGCCATCACGTTGGGGTGCGTGCTCGGGGCCATGCTCGTGGCCGCCGGGGTCCGGGCCCGCTACCTGGTGGCCGTGGCGGTCGTGGCGTCGGTAGCGGTCTTCGGCGGGATCCACCTCCACGTGCTCAAGCACTACCAGGTGGAGCGGCTCACCGCCTTCCTCAACCAGAACTCGTGCGGGCCGACCAACCAGGCGGGGTACAACCTGTGCGAGTCCAAGATCGCCATCGCCAACGGCGGCGGCTTCGGCAAGGGCCTGTTCCACGCCCCCCAGACCAACCTGCAGTACGTCCCCGAGCAGCAGACCGACTTCATCTTCACCGCCGTGGGGGAGCAGCTCGGCTTTGCCGGCGCCGCCTCCCTCCTGGCCCTGTTCGGGATCATGGTGTGGCGGGTGTGGCGCACCGCCCAGCTGGCCTACGACGTGTTCGGGGCCATGCTGTGCGCCGGCGTCCTCGGCTACATCGCCTTCTCCGTGTTCCAGAACGCAGGCATGACCATGGGCATCATGCCGATCACCGGCATCCCGCTGCCGCTCGTGAGCTACGGGGGCTCGTCCACCATCGCCACCTTCGCCGCCGTCGGCATCGCCCTCAACGTCGGCATGCGTAAGTACCGGTAGCGGCGGTGAGAGCTGTTTCGGTCGTCGGTGTGCTGATGGACCTCCCCAGTCCCAACCCCGTCCTGATCCTGCGCGAGAACGACGGGGAGGAGCGGGAGCTGCACATCCCGATCGGCTTCCCCGAGGCGTCGTCGATCGCCGCCGCCCTGCGCGGTGTGCGCTGGCCCCGCCCCGTCACCCACGAGCTGATGGCGGACGTGCTCGGGGAGTTCTCCGTGCAGGTCGAGCAGGCCGTGATATCCGGGGTCCGCGAGCGGACGTTCTACGCCCACCTCGATCTCATCCGGGGAGAGGACCGCCGGGTCGTCTCGTGCCGGCCGTCGGACGCGGTGGGGCTGCTGCTGCGCCTCCCGGGCTCCGGCCCGCTCCTCGTCGTGGACGACGTGATGGACCGGGAGGGGATCAGGACCCGCCCGCCCGAGCCCGCTCCGTCAGACCCCGCCGGCGCCCTCGTGGGAGACGCGCACGAGCAGGGCCAGGAGGATGTAGTTGGCGACGAGGGAGGACCCGCCGTAGGCCACGAAGGGCAGGGTCACGCCAGTGACGGGGAGGAGCCGGACCACGCCGGCCATGATGAAGAAGGCCTGGAAGCCGAGGATGGCGGTGAGCCCGGCCACGAGCAGCTTGGCGAAGTCCGACCGTGACCGCAGCGCCGTCCTGATCCCCGCCCCCACCAGGAGCACGAACGCCATCAGCACGGCGGTCGTGCCGAGCAGGCCCAGCTCCTCCCCGATGGCGGCGAAGATGTAGTCGCTGGCCACGACCGGCACCAGGTCGGGACGCCCCAGTCCCAGCCCCGAGCCGGTCAGCCCGCCGCTCCCGAGCGCGAACAGCGCCTGCACCGACTGGTAGCCGATGGTGTGGGAGTACGGCCACGGGTTCCACCACACCGTGATGCGCTGGTGGACGTGGGGGAAGGCGGCGCTCATGACCACGGCGCCGATGGCAAACAGCACCGCCGCCACGACCAGGTAGGCGGCCCGCCCCGTCGCCACCCAGAGCATGGCGATGAACAGCACGAAGATCAGCAGCGAGAAGCCCACGTCGCGCTCGGCCGTCATGACGAGCAGCGACAGCCCCCACATGAGGACCAGGGGGCCGAAGGGCCGGGGATCGGGCACGAGCAGGTTCCCGACGCGCGACGTCGGGGTGATGAGGAGGTCCCTCTTCTCCACCAGGTAGGAGGCGAAGAACACGGCCAGGGCCAGCTTGGCCAGCTCGACGGGCTGGAACGTGAGGGGCCCGAGGCGCACCCACAGGCGGGCCCCGTTGATGTTCTGGCCCAGCTTCGGGGCCAGGGGGGCCAGCAGCAGCAGCACGCCCGCCGCGGCGATCAGGTACCGGTAGCGCTCGAGCAGCTGGATGCGCCGCACCACGACGAGGGTCAGCACGTAGGCGCCCACGCCGATGGCGGTCCACAGCGCCTGCAGTCCCGCCAGGTGGGAGCTCAGCCTGGCGATGAACACGTACCCGACCGCGTTGAGGAACGCCGCGAGGGGCAGCAGGACCGGCGTGGCCCGGCCCGCCAGGCGCCGGGTGGCGACGTGGGCGCCCAGCAGGAGGAGCAGCAGGCACCCGAAGAACGGCAGGGCGTTGGCGGGGATCGAGGCCGTGCGGCCCAGCGACGCCAGCAGGTAGGCCCCGCCGGCAAACAGCGCCACCAGCAGCAGCAGGCCCAGCTCGGTCGTGCGGCGCACCGGGGCGGAACGGGTGGCTGCGGACCGCGTGAGCATCGCCGCACGGTAGTTTCGCCGCGTGGTGATCCTCGGCGCGCTGGGTGCGGCGCTGGCGGCGGTGGCCGTGGTACTCGTGGTCCTGGCGCTGGTCGCGGCGGTGGGCACGGCCCTCCTCGTGCGCCGTCTGCGCCGGCCCCTCCTGCTGGTGAAGAGCGTGACCGTGCCCCTGCGGTGGCGCTGGTCGCTGGCGCGCCAGGCCGTGCTGCACCGCCGGCTGCTGGTGGCCGTCGGTCAGGTCCGGATGGCGCTCCCGGCCGGCCGGGACGGGCCGTGGCAGGACCTGGCTGCCGACGTGGAACGGCTGGCCGCGGGCGTGGATCGCGAGCTGGTCGAGGTGGACCGCCGGACCCGCCCCCTCCGCCAGCGCGCCCTGCCGCCCCTCGAGGCCAGGGTCCGCGAGGTCGAGGAGGTGGCCGGCCGCCTGGTCTCCACCGTGGGGAGCTGGGAGGTGTCGGGATCGGGGCGGTCGGCGGGGGAGATCATGGAGCGCCTCCAGGCGATCGACGCCGCTCTGGGCGAGCTCCAGGCGCCCCCGGGCGCAGCCGCCATTCCACCGGCGCCGGACGCTCCGGCGCCGCGTCCTCCGGACGGCCGCTCCGGCCCGGCCGCCGGGTGAGGGCCTGGAGCTGGCCGGTGTCCATGAGGCTGCTGTCCACCCGCAGGCTCAGGTAGGTGGCGCCGCCGGTCGGGATCGGCAGCCAGAAGTTCACCAGCCGCCACGACAGCACGCCGAGGGTGGCCACGCCCTTCGACATGTTGAAGCCCACCAGGGAGGGGATCAGGACGCCCTCGACGACCCCGAGGCCCCCCGGGGTGATCGGCAGGGCGGCCAGCACGTTGGCCAGGCCGTAGGCCACGATCAGCCCGTCGGGGTTGGCGGCGCTGCCGAAGGCCAGCAGGAACACCCACAGCGACGCGGCGTCGAGCAGCCAGTTGGCGGCCGCCCACCCCACGCAGCGCCACAGCCGGGTCCGGTCGCTCGTCAGCTCCTGGAGACGCACGGCCAGCCGGCGGAACAGGGCCTCGGTCCGGTCGGCGGTGATGACCGGCACCCGGCCCGCCACCGCCCGCAGCACCCGCACGGCCCGTTCCTCCCCCCGGGTCATCAGGACGGCTATGGAGGTGACGAAGCCGATCAGCAGGATCCCGAGGACCGCCGCCGTCCCGTAGAGAGGGTTGAATCCGTACAGGGGGATGGAGACGATCAGGCCCACCCACAGCAGGCTGTTGAGGACCACCGCCGAGCCGATGCCCTGAAGGGCCAGGGCAAAGGCGGCGTCGGGTCCCGCCACCCCCGATCCGGTCAGCAGGCGGTAGCCGAGGGTCCCACCGGCGGCCACCCCGGCCGGCACCACGTGGCTGATCGACAGGGTGGCGAAGTTGATCCGGAACACCCGCTCGAGCCGGAGGACCCGGTGGGGGAGCAGCGAGAGCGTCAGCTGGGCGTAGGCGGCCAGG
>DASUHN010000158.1 GCA_036273495.1 Acidimicrobiales bacterium
CCAACCAGTACCCGCCCCCGTCAGCGGTCGCGGCCATTCCGACAATCGGCCTGTTGAGCGGCCTTCCTGCCGCCGAGCCGTGGAACGCCGCGTCCCCGAAGCTGATGACGAAGCCGGTCGCGTCGACCAGCCAGTAGCCACCTCCGTCGGATGTCCCCGCCATGGCAGCTGGCCGCGGCACCCGCGGCGGCGGCCCGGGTGGCACCAGCACGACGGAAACGGGCCCCGATCCCAGGCTGCACTCGGTTCCGAAGCCCGACACCGAGCCGGTAGCCGAAACGAGGCGGTAGCCGGCATCGCTGACCGGGAGGGAGCGGGAGAAGAACGCCGCCGCCTGGGCGTTCTGCGCGACCCGGAGGGGATCGCTTCCGTCGGCGTTGACGACCCACACGTCCTGGGGCGGGTCCGGCCCCGGGCCGGCCTGCTGGTTGTAGGCCAGCATGGTCCCGTCGGGAGACCACAGGGGGCCGCCCGACCCCACAGTGTGCGACGTGGTCACGGCATGGGCGCCGGTGCCGTCGGCGTGGACCACCCAAACGTCGACGCCGGACGGCCCCGAGCGCTGGAACGCGATGCGCGAGCCGTCCGGGGACCAGGCCGGGAAGAAGTCCTCGCTGTCGGCCGGGTCGACCGGGGTGAGGCGGTGCTTTCCGGTCCCGTCGGCGTTGACCACCCATACGGCCGGCTGGGTGCTGATGCTGTAGGCGACGTGGCGGGCGTCGGGGGACCAGGCCGGGAACTCGGCGTCGAAGGTCGGATCGAGCACCCGGGCCCTACCCGTGGCGACGTCGACGATCTCGATCCCCCCGCCGCCGATGAGCAGGACGCGCTGGGAGCCGTCGGGCGCCCACTGTCCAGGGGTCGTGGCCGGCAGTCCCAGGGCACCGGTGCCGTCCGAACGCGCCGTCTCCAACTGCGTCGGGCCGGGCGGGGGGTCGGCACGGACGAAGGCGAGGCGGGATCCGTCCTTGGACCACGACGGTCCCGAGAACACGCCGTGGGCCGGGTTCGGGAACGCCACCCGGCAGCTGCCGTCGGCGGCGACGGTGTCCAGCCCAACGTCGCTGGAGGTGTTACCGGGAGACGCGGCCTCGGTGAAGGCCACCACGTCCCCGTCGTGCGACCACGCCGGCGAGCCGGAGCCGGCGTCGGTGCCGGGGACCTGCCGGGCCCGCGCGCCGTCCGCCGAGACCTCGAACACGCCGGCCGCCGCCGTGTACCCGACGACCTGGCCGGTGATCGCGGTCGATGCCGGCGAGGCCCCCGACGACGACCCGGTCTGCGCCGCCGCTCGTGCGGGCGAGCCCGAGGCGGCAGCCGAGACCAGCACCACGATCCCGACCCATCGGTGGTTCATGCCGGCCTCGCTGCGCCAGGAGGACCGCCGGCCGTGCCGCCGCTCAGGCGCCCATGGCGGGGCTGCGCCCCGTGGTGGCGTAGGACCAGGCGTCGGCGCCCGTTATCCGCCCGTTGACGAAGCGGTCCATGAACTCGTGCTCGTAGGGCTGGTCCCGGTGGGCCGCGAACTGCTCCTCGGTCTCCCAGCACTCGAAGAAGCGAAACCGGCCGGGGACGTCGAGGTCCTCGGCCCACCAGTAATCGACGCACCCGGGGTCCTCGCGGCTCCGGCGGCCGACCTCGGCCAGGCCGGCCCGAACCTCGTCCCGCTCCTCGGGTCGGTACTCGAGAAAGCCGCTGAGCAGGACCATGGAAGACCTCCCTTTCGACGGCGAACGGTAGGTCACGCCCCTCGGACCCGCGGCTCGCCTGGCGCTCGTCGGGGGCCCGGTGCGATCCTTGCCCCTCGACCAACGGGGCCAACAACGCTGGGGAGCGGGGATGCGCATTCGAGCATGGACGGCCGGCGCGGCCGTCATCGGCCTGGCCGCCGGCCTGACGGTCACGACCCACAGGGCCAACGCCAAGGCACCGACGCCGTACCCAGGGGGGCTCTGGCAGCCTCCTCCTCCCGCCTACGGGGTCCAGGCGGACAAGAACGTCACCGTGCGGATGGACGACGGTGCCGGCCTGGTTGCCGACGTCTACTACCCCGCCGATCCCGAGACGGGCCAGCGGGCGCCGGGTCGCTTCCCCGTGCTTCTGACCCAGACGCCGTACACCGGCTCGACCGGTCTGACCTCGGCCACCGGTAGCAGCGGGCCCGGGGACTACTTCGTCGAGCGCGGCTACATCTTCGTCTCGGCGGACGTCCGGGGCACGGGCCGCTCGGGCGGGAACGGCGGCTTCTTCAGCCCCCGGGACGCCCGGGACGGGGTCGATCTGGTCGACTGGGTGGCCCACCACCTGGCGGGTTCGAACGGGGTGGTCGGCCTGACCGGCTGCTCCTACCTGGGCCAGACCCAGCTCTACACGGCGGCGCTGCTCGGGCCGCGCTCACCCGTCAAGGCCATGGTCCCGGCCTGCGTCTCAGGTGACGTGTACCGCGACACGTACCTGGAGAACGGGATCCCCTCGCCGGCCTGGGACGGGGCGGGGCTGGCGGCCGGGGCGCTCCTGGGCCCGACCATCGAGGCCGACATGGTCCCGCAGTACCTCGCCTCGCAGACCGACGACGCCTCCGGTCAGGCCGGTGAGACCGCCTACGACAAGACCTTCTGGCTGGAGCGGGACCACATAGCCCAGGCCCGAGCCGTGGCCGCATCAGGGATCCCGGCTCTCATGTGGGACGGCTGGGTCGAGCCCGGCTTCGGCGCCCAGGAGCTGTGGGCGGCGCTGGAGAATGCGGCCCTGGGGCGCTCCCCGTACGCGCCGCTCCTCCCGGGCCAGTCGGTGACGGGCCGCTACCAGCTGATCGTCGGCAACTGGACCCACGGCGGAGGCCTCGACAACGGGATCATGCTCGAGTGGTACGACACCTGGCTCAAGGGCCGGCGCACCGGCATTCCCACCGCTACGCGCACACCCGTCCACCTCCAGGAGCTCGGTACGTCCTCGCCGCGGTGGGTGAACGTCGCCTCCTACCCCCTCACCAACCAGTACCGGCCGTACTACCTCGACGCTGGTGGCACCCTGGGTTCCTCGTCCCCGTCCCCTCCCGGTTCCGACCCGCTGGTGTGGGCCCAGCCGACGGTCGCAGGGAGCACGATCACCTTCACGAGCGGGTCCCTCACCAACGGTGCCCTGTTGGCCGGGCCGTCCGCCCTGAAGGTGTGGGCGGCATCGGACACCACTGAGCTGCAGCTCATGGCCGACCTCTACGACCTGGCTCCCGACGGGACGGCTACCGCCATCACCCACGGCGGCATGCTCGGCAGCCTCCACGCCCTCGACCCGTCACGGTCGTGGGCCGACGCCGCCGGGCTGCCGGTCCGTCCGTTCCTGTCGCTCCAGCGCGACACCTACATCCCCGCGGGCGCCGTCACCGAGTACCAGGTGCCGCTCTACCCGAAGTTGTGGGAGCTGGCTCCCGGGCACCGCCTGCAGCTGCGGCTGTCCACGCAGGCCGACGAGCGGGACTGCATGACCGCCATGGAGAGGATCGTCTGGCCCGTGCTGGGCTGCAAGCCCCGACCCGCCATCGTGTCCCGGCTGGCCGGCGGCGCCTACACGCTCGAAGCCGGCGGACGGTACCCCTCGGTCCTGAGCCTGCCCCTGCTGCCGTACGGGTCCCTTCCGGCGGCTCGCTCAGGGGTCACACCGACGAGCGCGGGCGTGGTCCTGCCCCAGCAGTGGTGAGCCGCACCTATCCGAGGCAGGACCCGAGCAGCTCGGCATAGACCTCTCCGGGATCGAAGGCGATCCGGCGGCTCCGGAACCACCCCGCCACCGTCTCCACGTCCCGGAACAGGAGCTGGAGGGCGTCGGGGTGGGATGCGATCTCGACGCACTGGGGCAGGTCGATGATCCACGTCCGCCCCTCCCACCACAGCAGGTTGTAGGCGGACAGGTCCCCGTGCACGAAGCCGGCCGCCACCATCCGGTGCAGATCGGCCACCAGCTGCCGGGCCGCCTCGACCGCCTCCTCCCCGCCGAGGCGCGCCTGGGCCAGGCGGGGCGCGGCCTGGTCGCCGTCGCCCACGTACTGCATCAGGAGCCCGTCGGCGGTCCGCTCGACGGGAAGCGGGACGTTGACGCCCGCCGTCCACAGCCGCTCGAGCGTGGCGAACTCGTGGTCGGGCCACTGGCGGGCGAGGAGCCGGCGCCCGTAGGTGGTCATCTTGGTGGCGGCTCGCTGGTCGCGCGTGTTCGGGAACCGTCGGGTCTGGCGGTAGGCGTGGTCGTTGACGAACCGGCTCGACCCCTCGAAGCCGAGCGTCTCCAGCTGGCCCCTGCTCGCCTCCCGGGGGCGGTACCGCTTGTGGGCCAGGACGCAGGACCGTCCGTCACTGGCGATCCGCTCCACGAGGAAGACCTCGGCCTCCTTGCCGGCTTTCAGCCGTCCCAGGTCGAAGTCCTCGTAGTCGTCGGGATGAGTGATGAGCCATGCGGGCCGCGGACGACCGGCGCGGCCGGGCTCGAAGTCCTCGAGCAATCTGTTCTCCTCGGTCTGGTTGCGGGGACCCGGGGGAAACCAACCCCTTCCCGCTCACCGAGGAGACGTCAGACGCGTGGATCGGCCCGGCGGACGCGGGAGAAGGGGCGGCGTGCGACACTCGTCATCACGGGCGGCCTCCCTTCGCCGGGCTACGTAGATCCTCCCTCGGAAGGAGCCGGAGGGCAATCGATTTCCGGTCACCGCCAGGACCGGCGGGGCCGGCCCCTACGATGCCGCCAACCCGAAGGGAGAGCGCCCGATGAGATTCGGACTGTTCCTGATGCCCGAGCCGTTCCCGTGGTCCAACTGGACGCTCTCCTACGACCTCAAGCTCGAGGAGATCGTCCGGGCCGAGTGTCTCGGATACGACGAGGTCTGGGTCGGCGAGCACCACACCGGCGCCTACGAGAACATCCCGGCGCCGGAGATCTTCCTGGCCAAGGCGTCCGCACTGACCCACCGGATCGGGCTCGGGACGGGGACCATCAACCTTCCCTACCACGACCCGTTCCACGTGGCCGAGCGCATGGCGTTCCTCGACCATCTGACCCACGGCCGGCTGATCTACGGCTTCGGCGGCGGCGGTCTGGTGAGCGACCAGCGCTTCTTCCAGCTGGAGCGGTCCGAGAGTGGCCCCCGGATGCGCGAGTCGCTCGACATCATCGAGGCCCTCTACGCCACGACCGATTACATCAACTACGACGGCAAGTACTGGACCCTGGACCGCCGCCGGATCCAGGTCCGCCCCCACCAGGAGCATCCCCAGTTCGCCATCGCGGGCATGTCCGGCGTCCACAACTTCGAGCTGTGCGGCACGCGCGGGTACGCGGCGCTGAGCATCTACTTCACGCCGGCGCGGATCGATGACAATCCGGGCATGCCGGATCTCGTGGCCCAGGGCGCGGCGCTGGACCGGGCCGCAGAGAACGCCGGCCGTGACCCGCGTCAGGCCCGGCGGGACTGGCGGATCTGCCGTGAGGTCTACGTGTCGGATTCGCGCAACGCCGCCATGGAGGAGATCCGTCAGAGCCTGCGGCAGTCGTACGACTACCTGTTCAAGATCGGCCTGGCACCCCTCATGAAGCGCGACGCGGCGATGCCCGACGCCGAGGTCACCTTCGACTGGATGGTCGAGAACATCCCCTGGATCATCGGGTCGCCGGAGGACTGCACCCGCCAGCTCCGCGAGCTGCACGACCAGATCGGGGGGTTCGGGGGGCTGCTGTTCAACTCGCGGGAGTGGGTCGCGACCGACCGGTGGAACCGGTCTCTGGAGTTGTTCTCCCGGTACGTCTCCCCGCACTTCCGGGCCCGGGACGACCAGCGCTTCCGGCGCGAGCTCGCCGACGACGCCCTGTCGGGCTGAGGCCAGCTGGTCTAGCCACGGGCCCCCGACCGGGCGATGGCGGCCTCGTCGGTACCCAGGTAGGAGGCGATGACGGCGGGGTGCTCGAGCACCTCGGCCGGCGACCCTTCGGCGATGACCTGGCCCAGCTCGAGGGCCACCAGGCGGTCACACAGTCCGCTGACGAGGGGCATGTCGTGCTCGATGATCAGGATCGAGCATCCCGTCCGGGCCGCGATCTGGCGGAGCAGCGGCCCCAGGGCCTCGGTCTCCTTCTGGGCCACGCCCCCGGAAGGCTCGTCGAGCAGCAGGACGCGGGGCTCCTGGGCCAGGATGCAGGCCAGGTCGACGATGCGCCTGGTTCCGGTGGAGAGCTCACCGGTGAGCTTCTGCCGGTAGGCACCGAGGCCCATCAGGGCGATCAGGTCGTCCACCTCCCGGGCCACCCGCAGCTCCGACTCGTAAGAGGCGGGCAGCTGGAGGGCGGCGGCAAACAGATCGCGCGACACCAGGTGCCGCTCGCGCGCCACGGCGATGGTCTCGGCGACCGTGAGCGACGGGAACAGCAGGGCGTCCTGGAAGGAGCGGCCCATGGCGCCGTGGGCGCGCATGAAGGGGGGCCATTCGGTGACGTCGACGCCCCGGAGCCGGATCCGCCCGCCGTCGAGGGGCAGGAAGCCCGAGATGCAGTCCATCAGCGTGGTCTTGCCTGCGCCGTTGTGGCCGATCAGGCCCACGATCTCCCCCTGGCGGACCTCGAGGTCGACCCGGTCGACGGCGGTGATGCCCCCGAACCGCTTGGCCACCTCGTGGCACGACAGCACGACCCTCGCGTCGGCGGGGATGCGCGGCTCGGGCTGCTTGGCCCGGCTCTTCCGGGTCCGGCGGGGCTTTTCCGCCGGCTCCGCCTCGGGTGTCGCCTCCTGGCCGCCGGCGCCGGCGATGAACACCGAGCGCAGGATGTCGGGGCGCTCCAACAGCTCCACGGCGGGCCCCTCGAACCTCACCTCACCCTTCTCCATGAACACGGCCCGCTCGGCCAGGTTGAGGGCCACGTTCACCGACTGCTCGACGATGACGATGGTCGTGCCCCGGCGGTGCACCTCCTCCACCACTTCGAGGAGCCGGCCGACGATGGTCGGCGCCAGGCCGAGGGAGAGCTCGTCGATCATCAGCAGCTCGGGCCGGGTCATGAGCGCCCCGCCGAGCGCCAGCATCTGCTGCTCTCCGCCGGAGAGGTTACCGGCCATCTGGTTGTGACGCTCGGCCAGCACCGGGAACAGGGACAGAACCTCCTGACGGGCCGCCTCGACCCGCTCGGGCTGGTCGCGGACGAGCCATCCGGCCATGCGGAGGTTCTCGCTCACGCTCAGGGTCGGGAACACCCCCTTGCCGCCGGGCATGAGAGAGATGCCCCGGCGGGCGGTCACGTCGGCGGAGAGCTTGGTGATGTCATCACCTTTGAACGCCACCGTCCCCCGCCGGGGCCGCACCAGCCCGCAGACGCCCTTGAGGAGGGTCGACTTCCCGGCCCCGTTGGTCCCCAACAGGGCCACGATCTCCCCGGGGCGCACGTCGAAGTCCACGCCGAACAGGATCTGCACCGAGCCGTAGGCCATGTCGATGCCGCGACACGAAAGGAGGGGTTCGGCCCCGTCTCCGTCCGTGCTGGAGCGGCCCGGCT
>DASUHN010000159.1 GCA_036273495.1 Acidimicrobiales bacterium
GCTCCAAGGTGGACGCCGCCCGGCCCCTGGCTTCGATGTGCGCCATCCATCGGTCGATGAGCTCGGCGACGGTGTGCCCGCCCGCGTGCTGGTGACGGCCCTTGTCGACCTCAGTGACGAGTTTGGCTACGGCTCGTTGCGCCTCTCGCTTCGTACCGCGGACGGTGCGTGTGACGTACCGGTAGCGACCCGTCCCGGGGTCCTTCCCGAGCGAAACCCTGATCTCCCAGCTGTCGCGCCCCCGAGAGCGCAGGCTTCCCTGCATACGTAAGAGAGTGTACCGCCGGAGGCCCACCGATTATGGGCAAATTATGGGCAACTGGCCTTATGGATGATCAGCTGGGCGGAGCAAAACAGCCTCTGACCAGCGGAGGGAGAGGGATTCGAACCCTCGGGGCTCATCACCCAAGGCTTTTCAAGAGCCTCGCATTCGGCCGCTCTGCCATCCCTCCGAAGGGGAGGCTAATCACTCTCTTTGCGGATCTGGGCTCGTAGCTCGGCCACCCAGGCGTCCGCCTCCTTCCACGCCTTCTGCACGCCCCGGCGGATGTCCGGGCCGTGGGCGCCGGCGGCGGGGTAGGACCCGAGGTACTTCACGTTCTTGAGCTGAGCGTGCAGGTCGCGCAGGCAGTCGGCCACGACCTCGTCGGCGATGTGACCCTCGAGGTCGATGATGAAGCAGTAGTCCCCGAGCGCCTTCTTCGTCGGGCGCGACTCCAGCTTGGTGAGGTTGATGTTGCGGGCCGAGAACTGACCCAGGATCGAGTGCAGGCTGCCGGGACGGTCGGCCTTCTGGAAGCAGGCGATGCTCGTGCGGTCGTGGCCGGTCGGCGCCGGCACGCCGGAGACGGCGACCGAGACGAAGCGGGTGGCGTTGTCGGCGTGGTCCTCGATGCCCGACTCGAGGATCGCCAGCCCGTACAGCTCGGCGGCGAGGGCGGTGCTGACCGCCGCCGTCCCGGGGAGCTCCTCCTCGGCCAGCCGCCGGGCGGCCTCGGCGTTGGAGTGGGCGGGCACGACCTCGACTCCGGGCAGGCGGCTGGCCAGGAACTGGCGCACCTGGTTCTCGGCGAACGGGAACGCCAGCACCCGGGTCACGTCCTTCAACCCCAGCCCCTTCGGGCCCACCAGCTGCATGTGCACGTCGATCACGACCTCGCGCTGGATCAGGAGGTCGTACTCGAAGACCAGCGCGTCCAGGGTGGTGGTCTGGGTCCCCTCGATGGAGTTCTCGATCGGGACAAAGCCGATCTCGAGGGTTCCCGCCTGGGTTGCGGCCAGCACGTCGGTGACGGTCGTGAGCGGCACCAGCTCCTGGCCGGCCAGGTCCTCCTGGCTGAGCAGCGCCTCCTCGGTGAAGGTTCCCGGGGGCCCGAGATAGCCGATCTTGGCCATACGGCAGGATAGTTAGGCCATGGACGAGGCCAGCCTGCGCGAACTGCTCGACGCGGTGGCGACGGGGCGCACCACTCCGGACGACGCCGTGCGGCGGCTGAGGCGGCTCCCGTACGCGGATCTCGGCTTCGCCCGGGTGGACCACCACCGCGCCCTGCGCCAGGGGCAGGCCGAGGCGGTCTACGGGCCGGGCAAGACCCCGGCGCAGGCGGCGGCCATCGTGGCCGAGCTGCTCTCCGAAGAAGCCGGGGGACCGGTGCTGCTCACCCGGGCCGACGCCCGCCAGGTGGCCGCCGCCCTAGCCGCCGCGCCCGGGGGACGGGTGACCCCGCCCGAGGGCCACCCGTGCACGGTCGCGTGGCGGCCCGCCGCGGCCCGCCCCGAGAAGGTGGTGCTGGTCACCGCCGGCACCGCCGACCTGCCGGTGGCCGAGGAGGCCCGCGCCACCCTCTGCGCCTACGGCTTCTCCCCCACCGTGGTCTACGACTGCGGGGTGGCGGGCCTGCACCGCTTCCTCGCCGCGGTGGACGACCTGGCCGACGCCGCCGCCCTGATCGTGGTGGCGGGGATGGAGGGGGCGCTGGCGTCGATCGTCGGCGGGGTCACGCCGGCGCCGGTGGTGGCGGTGCCGACGAGCGTCGGGTACGGCGCCGCCCTGGAGGGGGTGACGGCGCTGCTGGCCATGCTGTCGTCGTGCGCGGCCGGGCTCACCGTGGTCGGCATCGACAACGGCTTCGGCGCCGCCACCGCGGTGGCGAGGATGCTCGGTCCGGCGCCGGGCGCGGGGCCCCGTTGACCCCGCCGGCCTCGTGACCCGGAGGGCCTGGTTCCACTGCTTCTCCGGCATCGCCGGGGACATGGCGCTCGGCAGCCTCGTCGACGCCGGCGCCGACCTCGAGTCGGTGCAGTCGCTCCTCGACCGGCTCCCGATCGGGCGCTGGTCGCTGACCCGGCGGGCGGTACAGCGGGGGGGCATCGCCGCCACCCGGTTGGTCGTCGACGCCGTGGACGAGGGGGTGGTGCGGACCCACGCCCACATCGCCGGGCTGATCGAGGAGGCCCGTCTGCCCGACCGGGTGCGCGACCGGGCCCTGGCCACCTTCGCGGCGCTGGCCGGGGTCGAGGGGCGCCTGCACGGCCGCCACCCGTCGCAGGTCCACTTCCACGAGGTCGGCGGGATCGACGCCATCGTCGACATCGTCGGCACGTGCGCCGCCCTCGAGGTCCTCGGCGTCGACGAGGTGTGGGCCAGCCCGGTCGCGACCGGGACGGGGGTGGTCCGGACGTCGCACGGCCTGCTCCCCAACCCGTCGCCGGCGGCGGTGGAGCTGCTGCGCGGCGTGCCGACCTACGGGCGGGAGGTGTCGGTCGAGCTCACCACCCCGACCGGCGCAGCGCTGGTGTCGACGCTGGCGTCGGGATTCGGCCCCCTCCCCCCGATGCGGGTCGAGGCCACCGGATTCGGCGCCGGCGAGCGCGAGATGGAGGAGCTGCCGAACGTCACCCAGGTGGTGCTCGGCCAGGCGGTGGCCGAGGAGGAGGCGGGGGACGGCCAGCCCGTCGTCCTGCTCGAGGCCAACCTCGACGACGTCAGCGGGGAAACCCTGGCCCACGCCGTTGCGGCGCTGGTCGCGGCGGGCGCCCACGATGCGTGGATCACCCCGGTGGTGATGAAGAAGGGCCGTCCCGGCCACGTCCTCTCCGTGCTGTGCGAGCCGGCCCTGCGCGCCGCCATGGTCGCCACCGTGCGGGCCGAGACCGGGACCCTCGGGGTGCGGGGCCAGGCGCTGCAGCGCTGGCCCGTGCCGCGTGCGGCCGACGCGGTGGAGGTCGAGGGGCTGGCGGTGCGGGTGAAGGTCTCCCCCGGGCGGGTCAAGGCCGAGGACGACGACGCGGCGCGCGTCGCCCGGCTGCGCGGCCTCCCGGTGAGGGACGTGGCCCGCCGGGCCGAGGAGGCCTGGCGGCGCCGGCCCCGGCCGGACGGCCCGACCGGTCCGGTGGGGGGTCCGCCGGGCGACGCCTCGTGACCGCGCCTCCTGGGACCGCTAGCCGCCCGGTTCCCGCCCCAGCTCGTTGAGCACCCGGATCACCTCGGGCGGCAGGCCCCGGATCATGTCCTGGAGCACGCCCCGGACGTGGGAGGCCTGGTCGCTCACCACCCCGAGCACGTCGGTGCGCTGCTTCTCGGTCATCCGCTCCCAGCCCTCGCGGAGGGCGTGGGCACCCATCTGGATGGCGCTGACCGAGTTCAGAAGGCCGTGGGCGATGACCGCGAGCGTCGCGTCATCCCCCACCAAGGCTCCGGCCCCCTCCGCCTCCGGCGATCCCACCACCAACCGCGGAGGTTAGGTGAATCTCCCGGGCCGGTGCCCTCGCCCGCAACGGGTGGCGCCCCGCCCCGGGCCACCGCGCCTCACCTGAGCAGGTACACGGCCACGGCCGTTCCCGCCACGACGATCACCCCCCGGAGGGCGGCCGCCGGCAGGCGCCGGCCCACCCGCGCCCCGATCTGGCCCCCGACCGTGCTGGCCCCGGCCAGGATGAGGGCGGGCGTCCAACGCACCGGCGCGTCGAAGATGAACAGGACGGCGGCTATCCCGTTGACCAGCGCGGCCAGCACGTTCTTGAGGGCGTTGACCCGCTGGAGGTCGTCGTCCATGCCGATCCCGAGCAGCCCGATGAGGATCACGCCCTGAGCGGCCCCGAAGTACCCGCCGTAGACGGCGGTGGCGAACACGCCCGCCCGCAGGGCGGGACCCCCGGCCTCGGGGCGGGTGCTGCCCCGGGCGGCGTGGCGCCGGTCGAGGGCCCGCGCCACCCGGGGCTGGACCAGCACCATCACCACCGCCACCAGCACCAGGTAGGGCACGATGCGCCGGAACGAGTGCGGGGCCTCGATCAGCAGGATCCCCCCGAGCAGTCCGCCTCCGAGGGCAAAGCCCCCCAGCCGCAGCACCCGTCCCCCCTGCCCTCTCAGCTCGCGGCGGTACCCCACCGCCCCGCTGACCGAGCCCGGGACGAGGCCGACGGTGTTCGACACGTTGGCGACGAAGGGGCTGTAGCCCAGGGCCACGAGGGTCGGGAAGGTGATGAGCGATCCCGACCCGACGATGGCGTTGACCGCCCCGGCCAGCAGACCGACGCCGGCGATCGCCGCGTCACCCCACGGGCCCACGGCCGTCAGGCGTCGCGGCGGGCGAGGAGGACCGCGGCCGCTACCAGGGCGACGGCGGCATAGGCGGCGAACACGCCGAGCCCGGTCCACGGCGCCAGGGAGTGGCTGGTCCCGAGGAAGCGGCCGTGCCGGAAGATCGCCTCCCCGGCGTTCACGGGCAGCCACTTCTCGATGGCGTCCTGCCACGACTGCGGGAGGGCGGCCACGATCCCCGGCAGCACCAGCAGCAGGCCGAAGAAGGTGGCGATGGCGCCGGCGGTGTGGCGGACCAGCGCGCCCAGCCCGAGGGCGAACAACCCCAGCACCGTCAGGTATAGCCCGGCGCCGATAACGGCCCTGAGCACGCCGGGATTACCGATGGGCACGTTGACGCTCTTGGTGGCCAGGATCGACTGGCCCACGAAGAAGGCGGCGAAGGAGGCGATCTCCCCGATCACGAACACCGCCACCGCGAACACGACGCCCTTGGCCGCCAGCACCAGGCGCCGTTGCGGAACGGCCGCGAACGTGGCCCGGATGACCCCGGTCGTGTACTCGTTGGTCATGACCAGCACCCCGAGCACGCCCACGGCCAGCTGGGCCAGCTGCACCCCGGCCAGGCTGAACCGCACGGCGTCGAACTCGAGGCGGTCACCGGGCGAGAGGTGGTTGATGCGGTTGATGTGCACCACGCACACCAGCGCCCCGATGCCGATGGTGGCCACCACCGCGAACAGCAGCGTCCAGTACGTGGACCGCACCGTGCGGAACTTCACCCACTCCATGCCGAGGGCGTCGGCGGCGACGCTCATCCGGTCGCCTCCGCCGGCGCCACCGGGGCGGCGTGGTACTCGACGGTGTCGCGGGTCAGCTCCATGAAGACCTCCTCGAGCGAGGCCTGGACCGGGGTCAGCTCGTGGAGGGCCAGGCCCCGCTCCGCCGCCAGGTCCCCGATGTCGGACGCCGGCAGACCCGTCACCAGGAGGGCGCCGTCGGGGCCGGGCTCGAGCGTGGCGCCCCTGCCCACCAGCAGGCCGGACAGCTCCTCGACCCGCGGCGACCGCACCCGGGCCCGGGCCTGGCCCTTGCCCTTCACGAAGTCCGAGACGCTGGTGTCGGCGATCAGCCGGCCCTTGCCGATCACGACCAGGTGGTCGGCGGTGAGGGCCATCTCGCTCATCAGGTGGCTGGACACGAACACGGTCCGGCCCTCCGCCGCCAGCGACCGCATCAGGTTGCGCACCCAGAGGATCCCCTCGGGGTCGAGGCCGTTGACCGGCTCGTCGAACAGCAGGATGCCCGGGTCCCCGAGCAGGGCGGCGGCGATGCCGAGGCGCTGGCCCATCCCGAGGGAGAAGGTGCCCGCCCGCTTGCGGGCCACGTCGGTCAGCCCGACCCGCTCGAGCACGTCGCCCACCCGCCGGCGGGGGATCCCGTTGGACAGAGCCAGGAACAGGAGGTGGTGGTACGCGGTGCGGCCGGGGTGGATCGAGCGGGCCTCGAGCAGCGCCCCGACCTCGTGGAGGGGACGGCGGTGGGACCGGTAGGGCGTGCCGTTCACCGTCACCTGGCCCTTGGTGGGCCCGTCCAGGCCCACGACCACCCGGAGAGTGGTGGACTTGCCACTCCCGTTGGGCCCCAGGAAGCCGGTGACCCGCCCGGGGAGCACGTCGAAGGTCAGCCCGTCGACGGCCACCGTCCCGCCGTAGCGCTTGACCAGCCCGCGCACCGCGATGGTCCCCGAGCTTCCTCCCTGCGCCACCCCCCCAAACCTAATGACAATCTTCGTTAGTCTCTGGATCGTGGCGGCCCCGAAGGCAGGAGAGCGACTGCGATGCCCGCAGTGCGGCACCGAGGTGGTCGTCGTGCGCGCGCCGGGTGACGAGCCGAAGTGCTGCGGACAGACCCTCCTCAGCGGCCGGGACGACAAGACCAAGACCGGCTGAGGCCCGCTCCCCGGTGGTGGGCGAGGGGGGACTTGAACCCCCACATCCTTTCGGACACAGGAACCTGAATCCTGCGCGTCTGCCAATTCCGCCACTCGCCCGGCGGGCCTGAACGTTAACGGACGGCGCAGGGATCCATTCCGGTCGCTGGGTAAGGTTTTGGTCAGCCATGGGACTCCAACAGTTCGAGCAAAGGCTCGAGCAGCTAGTGGAAGGGGTCTTCGGGCGGGTGTCGCGGGGCGGCCTGCAGCCGGTCGAGCTGGGCCGGAGGCTGACCCGGGAGATGGACCTGGAACGGAGCGTGGGGATGCGGGGCCTGATCGCCCCGAACCGGTTCACCGTCCGGTTGTCCGGGCGCGACCGCGATCGCTTCGGGCCCCTCGAGGAGGGGCTGGTGCGCGAGCTGGCCGAGGGGGCACGGGAGCACG
>DASUHN010000160.1 GCA_036273495.1 Acidimicrobiales bacterium
CGGGTCGAACTCGCGCCCGCCCACGCAGTGGGACGTGTCCCCGGACGAGGCCGAGCCCGCCGCCCCGCCGGTCCCGCCCCCACCCGAGGTACCACCGCCCGCCGCGGCCGGGCCTCCGGCGCCCCCCGTGGCCCCGAGTCCGCCCCCGCCGCCGCCGGCCGAGACGCTGCCGCCCGCCAGGCCCGACGTGCCTCCGGCCCCGGTCGAGGCCCCCACTCCGGCGGCGCTGCCCGCCGATCCGCCGGAGCCCACCGAGAAGCCGCCGGTACCCCCGTTCCCGCTCGCGCTCACCGACCCGGACGGGGCGGTGGAGGGCACCACGGCGATGATCAGGGCCTGGATGGCGACCACGGCCGCCAGCGGCAGGTAGCGCCGGGCCAGTGTCGAGCGGTTCATCGGCAGTCTTCCCCCAGTCCCGATGAGGCGTGCCCGGGGTCGGTCCCCGGAGACGGGCCGGCGCGCTCCAGCCCGTGACGCCGGTCACGTCCCACCTCGGCCCAGACTTCTGCGACCCCGGCCCGTTCTCCTGCCCCGGAGGCGCGCCCTCGAAGGCTCTAACCGACGGGGCGGATACCGGCGGGGGCGGCCACGGCCAGGCCGGCCACCAGCAGGGCGCCGGCCCGGCGGGTGTGCATGAACGCCACCGCCGCGAACCACAGCGGCCACACCGGGAACCCCTCCGGCGGCGCCTCGGGGCGGGGCCGGGAGAACGGGGCCCACACCTTGGCCAGGGCGGGCAGGGCGGCCAGGCTGGCCAGGGCGGGCCAGGGCAGGGCCCGGACCGCCACGCACGCCACGACCAGCACGTAGAACGCCACCATCAGGCCCTGGGTGGTGCGCCGCCCGGACCGCTCCCCCAGGAGGACGGGGAGGGTCGTGGTGCCGGCCGGGGCGTCCCACGGGATCTTGTCGATGTGCTTGCCCATAAGCACGGCCGTGCAGAGCAGGCCGTAGGGGACCGACGCCAGGATCACGTGCCAGCCCACCCGGCCCAGGGCGGCGTAGTAGGTGCCCCCGACCATCAGCGGCCCCCACACCACGAGCACGTCGGGCTCACCGAGCGCCCGCTTCTTGAGGCGCAGCGGCGGGGCCGTGTAGGCGGCGGAGAGGAAGAAGCCGGCCAGCCCGAACACGAGGATCGGCCAGCCCCGGGCCACGGTCAGCACGACCAGGATGGCCAGGTCGACGACGTTGACGAGCAGCGACGCCCCCGCCAGGCCCTTCCTCGTGATCAGTCCCGACAGGAGGGGATGGGGGGCGTACAGGGCCCGCGGGTAGCTGGCCGTGTCGGCGCCGACCTCGGCGTCGAACAGGTCGTTCATCAGGTTGTTGGCGGCGTGGGCCAGCAGGATCCCGGCCAGGGCCAGCAGGTACCAGCCCCAGCTGAACCCGGGCTGGCGCACGGCCAGCAGGCCCCCCACCAGCCCGGCGGTGAGGGTCATCGGCAGCACCGCCGCCCGGGTCAGCACGAGCCACTTCGACACCGGGTCGAGGGCCCCGGCCGGGGGGTTGGTCGTGCGCATGACCTCGGCCCACCGCGAGAGGAGGCCCTGGTCGGCGGGCGTCCTGGTGGCGGCGCCGGAGGCCTCTCCCGGCTCCAGCGTCCCGGTCATCGGATCCCCTCCCACAGGGCCCGCTCGGCACCCATCGGGTCGTCCTCGAGGTGGGCGTCGGGCTCGAGCACCATCGTCGAGCGGGTACCGGGCCCGTAGGCGGGCCAGGGGCCGAGGGGCCCGCCGGCCGGGTCCCCGTCCCGGGCGAAGCCGCACCACGTGGCGCTCATCGCCTTGGCCAGGGGGGCGGGGGCGTCCGGGCCCACGAAGGCGTCGGCGCCCGGCTTGTCGAGGTTGTCGAACACGAACGGGATCTCCAGGGCGTGGCAGGAGCCGAGCCGCCCGTCGAACACCGGCGTGGCCCACGTGAACAGGTACATCCACGCCTGCCCCCCGGCCGCCGTGTGGGCCTCGGCCAGCCGGACGGCGGGGATGCGGAAGGTCGAGTCGGTCGTGATGGCCGAGAGGATCCGGCCCGGGCTGGCCCCCGCCCGGGTCCGGCGGTACTCCGCCACGGCGGCGCCGGCGTCGCGGCCGGCGAACACCCCGGCCACGATCTCCACCAGCTTCCCCTCGTCGAGGCCGCTCATCTTCGGGTCGGCGGCGGCAAACAGGTTCCACTCGTCCAGGTTGGTCCCCACCAGCACGGGCACGTCCCGGGCCGATCCCGCCGCCACCCCGTCCACGGGGACCTCCGGCAACAGGACCCCGTCCACCACCGGCTGGAACGCCAGGCCCCGGCTCACGTACGACTGGCCGATCACGCCCTGGGCGGCCAGGACCGCATCGACGGGCATGTCCCGCAGCCGGGCAGCCTCGGCCCCGTCGAGCCCGGCGGCCGCCAGGTAATCGGCGGTGACCCGGCCGGCCACCTCGCGGGAGTGGGCGTTGTGGCCGGCCCCGCTCTGCAGGACGGCGCGGTGGAACAGCCCCCGGGCGGCGGGCAGGGCCAGGAGCGTCCCCACGCTCATGCCCCCCGCCGACTCCCCGAACACGGTGACGTTGCCCGGGTCGCCGCCGAAGGCGGCGGCGTTCTCCCGGACCCAGCGCAGGGCCGCGACCTGGTCGAGGACCCCGGCCAGCCCCGAGCCCTCGAACGCCTCCCCGGCGGCGTCGGCGAGGTGGAGGAAGCCGAGGGCGCCGAGCCGGTAGTTGAGCGTGACCACCACCACGTCGTGGTCCCGGGCCAGGCGGCTGCCGTCGTACCAGGGCACCGATCCCGACCCGTTGAGGAACGCCCCGCCGTGCACCCACACCATCACCGGCCGGGCGGCGCCGTCCGCGGCCGGCGTCCAGACGTTCACCGTCAGGCAGCCGGCCTCGTCCCACACCAGCTCGCGCCGGCCGAGGAGGGCCTCGAGGGGAGAGGGCAGCTGGGGCGCGACCGGCCCGGCCACGAGGGCGTCGCGCACCCCCGCCCACGGCTCGGCCGGGTCGGGCGCCCGGAAGCGCCGGGCCCCGATCGGCGGGGCGGCGTAGGGGATGCCGAGGAACGCCGACACGCCCTCTCCCGCCCGCCCCCGCACCTTGCCCTGCGCCGTCTCCACGACCGGTTCGACCATGGCGGCGAAGCTACAAGGCCCCGAACACCGCCGACAGTTCGGCCGGCACCGCCGTGTCCAGCTGGGCGTAGGTGCACGACGGCGGCTCACGGTCCGGGCGCCAGCGCTTGAAGGTGGCGGCGTGCCGGAAGCGGTCCCCCTGCATGTGGTCGTAGGCGACCTCGCACACCAGGTCGGGGCGCAGGGCCTCCCACGACAGGTCGCGCTTGGCGTTCCAGCGGCTGTGGCCCCCGGGCATGCGCCCGCTCACCTCCGCGCCGGCCCAGGCGGCCCACGGGTGGCCGTCGAGGCTCTCGGCGCGGTACGGGGCCAGCTCGTCGACCAGCTCCTTGCGCCGGGCGGTCGTGAAGGACGCGGTGACCCCGACATGGTGCAGCGTGCCCTGGTCGTCGAACAGGCCCAGCAGCAGGGATCCGACCATGCCCCCGTGCTTGTGCCAGCGGAACCCGGCCACGACACAGTCGGCGGTGCGCTCGTGCTTGACCTTCACCATGACCCGCTCATCCTCCCGGTACGGGAGGTCCCCGCGCTTGACCACCACCCCGTCGAGCCCGGCGCCCTCGAAGCGGCGGAACCAGTCGCCGGCCACGGCCGGGTCGGTCGTGGCCGGGGTGACGTGCACGGGCGGGGCCGCCGGTCCCAGGGCGCCGACGAGGAGCTCGCGCCGCTCCGAGAACGGGCGGCTGCGCATGTCTTCGTCGTCGAGGGCCAGGAGGTCGAACGCCACGAACGACGCCGGCGTGGAGGCCGCCAGCATGCGCACACGCGAGTCGGCGGGATGGATGCGTTGCAGCAGGGCGTCGAAGTCGAGGCCGCGGGACCCGACGATGACGATCTCCCCGTCCATGACGCAACGGTCCGGCAGCTGCTCCTGCAGGGCCGCCACCAGCTCGGGGAAGTAGCGGGTGAGCGGTCGCTCATTCCGGCTGCCCAGCTCGACCTCATCCCCGTCGCGGAACACGATGCAACGGAACCCGTCCCACTTGGGCTCGTACAGCAGCCCGTCGGCCACGGGCAGCTCCCGCGCCAGCTTGGCGAGCATCGGCGCCACCGGCGGCAGCACCGGCAGCCTCACGGCGCCCTCAACCCTCCCGGTCCGGGTCGCACGGCGCCAGCCCCCGGTCGTCCAGGGCCAGCGTGACGGGGCCGCCCTCGGGCCCCCGGAAGTGCTTCCGCCAGTAGGACTCACCGGCCGGCTCCAACCCCTCGGATGCGGCCGACGCCGCCAGCTCCCCGAAGCAGGCGTCGGCCTCCTCGAAGGTGTGGAACCAGCGGTCGACCGGCTCCCCGCCGACACGGGTGACCGAGTAGTGGTGGGTCAACGACACCCGGGTTTGTTAGCACGCCGGCAAGCGGTGGCAGCGGGACTCCCGCTGTCCGTGCGGACCCGTGGACGCGACGAAGCCCCGAGTAGCCCGGCTTGCGCCGGGGCTCCTCGGGGCCCGTCCCGTGGCGCCTTGCGGCGCCCCGCACCGGTTCTCCGCCGTCCGGCCCGTCGGGGAGCTGCCTGGGGCATCTCCTCTGGACCGTTCCGGTCGGCTTCCTTCCGGCGAGTTCCAGGGTGCGCTCCCCCGCCGCTGCCGTCAATAGACGAAGGCGAAATCCGGAGGTTGTCCCCCGGGTGCAAGTGGAAATCCCCATCCGCGACCGTGACGATCCACAGCTCGTCCACATCCCTCCCCGCGGCGCCGGAGGTCCGCTCGTCAGAATGGCCGGGTGCGCCGCGCCGGCTGGGTGATGCTGCTGCTGCCGGTGTGGGTGGTGGCGGCGGCGGTGCTGCCCAACGGGGTGCCCGTGGGCGTGGTGCTTCAGGGCCTGGTCCTCGGGGCCCTCACCTCGTTCACGGCCATGGGCCTGGTGCTCGTGTACCGGACCAGCCGGATCATCAACTTCGCCCAGGCCGAGATCGGCGGCCTGGCGGCGGTGGTGGCGGTGGTCATGGTGACCGGCTGGCACCTGCCCTACTTCGCCGCTCTCCCGGTGGGCCTGCTCGTCGCCGTCGGCACCGGATGGGCGGTCGACGCCGTGGTCGTGCGCCGGTTCTTCACCGCTCCCCGCCTGATCCTCACCGTGGCCACGGTCGGGCTCCTGCAGCTGCTGGGGGCGGGGGAGCTGACCCTGCCCCGGGCCTTCGCCCACCTGAAACCACTCAGCACCTTCACCACGCCCTTCCGCCTCCACCTGCGTATCTCCCCGTTCGTGTTCAACGGGGACGACCTGGTTGCGGTGACGGTTGCCGCCGTCGTGCTGACCGGCCTGGTGTGGTTCTTCCGCGCCAGCGACACCGGCATCGCCGTGCGGGCGGCGGCCGACTCCAACGAGCGGGCCCTCCTGCTCGGCATCCCGGTGCGCCGCCTGTCGCGCGTCACCTGGATGCTGGCCGCCGGTCTCTCGGGGGTGGGCGCCATGTTGACGGCGCCGATCGTCGGGCCCGACCTCGGCGGGGTGAGCGGTCCCGAGGCCCTGCTGCCGCCCTTGGCGGCGGCGGTGATCGGGCGGTTCGAGAGCCTGCCCGCCGCCGTGGCGGCGTCGCTCGGCATCGAGGTGCTCCGCCAGGTCGTGTTCTGGAGCTACCCGCGCTCCTCGACCGTCGACCTGGCCCTGTTCGTGATCATCCTCGCCGCCCAGCTGTTGCAGCGGCGCCGGACCGGACGCGGGGAGGACCCCGGCCTCGGTGGCTACGTGGCGGCCCGGGAGGTGCGGCCGGTGCCCGCCGCGCTGTCCCGGCTGCGCGAGGTCCGCCTGGCCCGCCGCGCCGGGGGGCTGGCGCTGGCGGCGGTGGTGCTGTTGGTGCCCGTGGGGATGTCGGACTCGAAGGTCACGCTCTCTTCGTACATCGCCATCTTCGGGATCTTCGCCGTCTCACTGGTGGTCCTCACCGGGTGGAGCGGCCAGATCAGCCTGGGTCAGTTCGGATTCGCGGGCGTGGGCGCCGGGGCCACCGCCGGCCTGATGGTCGGGGCCGGCGCCGACATGTTCCTGGCCGTCCTGGTGGCGGCGCTCGTGGGCGCCATCCTGGCCGTGGTCATCGGCATCCCGGCGGTGCGCATCCCGGGCCAGCAGCTGGCGGTCACGACCCTGGCCTTCGGCGTGCCGCTCAACACCTTCTTCCTCAACTCCTCGTACTTCCCGGCGCTGGCCCCCGCCGAGGTGCGGCGCCCGGCCCTGCTCGGCCGGATCGACCTCAACGACTTCCTGACCTTCTATTACTTCTGCCTGGGAGCGCTGGTCCTGGCCGTGCTGGTGGCGTGGAACTACAGGCGGACCCGCGCCGGGCGGGCCGTTCTCGCCGTTCGCGACAACGAGCGCGCCGCCGCCGCCTACGGGGTGGAACCGGCGCGGGCCAAGCTGGCCGCCTTTGCCCTGTCGGGGGCCATGGCGGCGGTGGCCGGCGCCCTGTACATGATCGGCCTGGGTGGCGTTCCGTTCTCCGGCTTCGCCCCCCTCGGCAGCCTGACCGTGTTCACCATGGTCGTGATCGGCGGGGTGGCGTCGCTGCCCGGGGCCCTGCTGGGCGCGGTGTACGTCGAGAGCGTGCAGTACTTCCTCCACGGCGGCCTCCAGCTGCTGGCCACCGGGGGCGGGCTGCTGCTGCTCCTGATGGTCGTCCCCGGCGGCCTCGGGGAGATGGTGTACTCGGCGCGCGACCGGCTCCTCCGCCTGGTGGCCCACCGGCGGGGCCTCAGCGTGCCGAGCCTGGCCGAGCGCCCCGACTTCGAGACCCCGCCCCGCCCCGCTGCCGGCGCCGGCGGCCGGCCCGACCCCGGCCACCCGGTCGGCACCGCCGCCCCGGTCGAGCCGGCCGAGCCCGTCGACACCGTCGATACCGTCGACACCCTCGGAGACGCCCTGGTCGCGTGCGAGGCGGTCGACGCCGGCTACGGACCGGTCCAGGTCCTGTTCGACGTGGGGCTGGCGGTGCGCCCCGGTGAGATCGTGGCCCTGCTCGGCACCAACGGCGCCGGCAAGTCGACCGTGCTCCGGGTGATGGCGGGGCTGTTGCGTCCCACCGCCGGGCGGATCGTGTTCGAGGGCCGGGACATCACCGATCTGGACCCGATAGCGCGGGTGGAGGCGGGGCTGGTCACCGTGCCGGGCGGCCGGGGCGTGTTCGGCTCGCTGACCGTGGCCGAGAACCTGCGCATGGCCGGGTGGCTGGCCCGGCGCGATCCCGAATTCCTGGACGCGGCCCGGCAGCGGATCTTCGAGCTGTTCCCGGTGCTGGCCGAGCGGCTCGACACCGGGGCGGCGGCGCTGTCGGGCGGGGAGCAGCAGATGCTCACCCTGGCCCAGGCCCTCTTGTGCCGCCCCCGCCTGCTGGTGATCGACGAGCTCTCCCTCGGACTGGCCCCGGCGGTCGTCGCGGTGCTGCTCGACGTGGTGCGCGACATCAACGCCGGCGGCACGACGGTGGTCGTGGTCGAGCAGTCGGTGAACGTGGCGGCGGCGCTGGCGGGCCGGGCGGTGTTCATGGAGAAGGGCCAGGTCCGCTTCACCGGTCCCATCGCCGAGCTGGTCGAGCGCCCCGACCTGCTGCGGTCGGTCTTCCTGCGCGCCCCCGCCGTGGCCCGCCGCCGCAGCCGGGCGCGAGCAGGCGCGGCGCCGGTGGGCGTAAACGGCGTGGGGGCCCGTCCCGCCCCGCCCCCTCTCCGGGTCGAGGAGGTCAGCCGGCGCTTCGGCGGGATCACGGCCGTCGACGAGGTCAGCTTCCAGGTGGCCGACGGCGAGGTCCTCGGGATCATCGGGTCCAACGGGGCGGGCAAGACGACCCTCTTCGACCTCGTGTCGGGCTTCCTGGCCCCCGACCACGGCCGGGTGGCGCTGAGCGGCGCCGACGTGACCCGGGCCGGCGCCGCCGAGCGGGCCGAGCAGGGGCTGGGGCGGTCGTTCCAGGACGCCCGGCTGTTCCCCTCGATGACGGTGACCGAGGCCCTCGCCACCGCCCTCGAGCGTCACGTCGAGGTCCGCGACCCGCTGGCCTGCATCCTCCACGTCGGCGCCGTGGTGGAGTCCGAACGGGCGGTGGCCGGCCGGGTCGACGAGCTCATCGAGACCATGGGCCTCACCCGCTACCGCGACGCCTTCGTAGCCGAGCTGTCCACCGGAACCCGGCGGATCGTCGAGCTGGCCTGCGCCCTGGCCCACGGCCCCCGGGTCCTCCTGCTCGACGAGCCCTCGTCGGGCATCGCCCAACGCGAGAGCGAGGCCCTGGCCCAGGTGCTCCTCGACCTCAAGGAGCGCACCGGGGCCGCCCTCGTCGTGATCGAGCACGACATCCCGCTGGTCTCGACGATCTCCGACCGCCTGGTCTGCCTGCACCTGGGCCGGATCGTGGCCGAGGGCCCGCCCCGGGCCGTGCTCGAGGACCCGGCCGTGGTGGCGTCCTACCTGGGCAGCGACGAGGTGGCCGTGGCCCGCTCCGGCCGCCGGCCGCCCCGCTCCCGGACAGGCGGGGTCCGGGCCGGGACGCCAGCCCGTCCCCCCCGGGCCTGATCGTTAGAAAACGGGCAGATCGCCCGAATGGGCCTACAGCTTCGTCGGCCGAATGCCGATATCACATGCATGTCATTCGACCGGACGCTCGTGCGGTCGGCGGCGTGGCTGTTCACCCTGGGCGGCGTGGTGACCCTCATCGGCAGCCGGCTGCCCAGTCACGGTGTCCGCAACGTGAACACCCTGGACGCCACCGGCCTGGTGTCGGTCCTGGTGGGACTGGCCGTCTGGCTGGCGCCCTGGGAGCGCTGGCACCCCCGGGCCAGCCTCGGCCTCGTCGGCCTGGCGCTCGGGCTCACCTCGTTCGGGGACACCTACGGCGCCAGCTCCCCCTACACCTACGCCGTTTTCTTCGTGGTGGTCTTCGCCTGGGTGGGGCTGTGCCACCCCCGCCGGACGCCCCTCCTCCTGGCGCCCGCCGCCGTGCCCTTCTATCTGCTGCCGTTCCTGGTCAACGGGGGCGGCGCCGCCGGCGGTGTCTCGTCGGTGGCGGTCATCATCCCGGTCAGCGTGCTGATCGGGGAGACGGTGGCGTGGGCCATGGCCCAGGTCGGCCGGGCCCGGTCCGACGCCGAGCACCACGCCCATCTGCTCCGGGCCCTGGTCCGGGGCACCACCACGATCACCGCCCTCGACGGGAACGAGGTGCTGTCCGGCGTCGTCGACTCCGCCATGGGCCTCGGAGTGGAGTCCGCCTGGCTGGCCCTGTTCGACGAGTCCTCGACCACCTGGACGATGACCCACGCCCGCGGGCTGGCGGCGGCCCTGGCCGGCCACGCCTACCCGAACGGCTGGGGCCTGACCGGCCTGGTCCGCTCCCGGCGGGCGCCCGTGCTCGTCACCGACTGCTCGCGCCACGACGCGGACTACCCCGAGCTGGCGGGAGCGGGTGCCGGGTCGGTCGCGGCCTGTCCGGTCTGGGTCCACGGCCGCCTGGCCGCGGTCCTGGGCGCGGCGAGCGTGCGTCGCTCGATCATGGCCGAGGACGCCGAGGCCCTGGGCCTGCTGGCCACCCATGCCGGGCGCACCCTGGAGAACGCCGAGCTGTACGGCGAGGAGCGCAAGGCCCGCCAGCAGCTGGCCGAGGTGTCGGTCCGTGACGAGCTGACCGGCGTGGGGAACCGGCGCCATGCGGTGGCGCTGCTGTCCGCCCTCGAGCCCGGCGATGCCCTGGTCATGATCGACCTCGACCACTTCAAGAGCGTCAACGACACCGACGGCCACGGCGCCGGCGACGCCGTGCTCCAGGCCCTGGCCGAGCACCTCGGCCGGGGCGTCCGCGACGCCGACCTGGTGGCCCGCTACGGCGGCGAGGAGTTCCTCGTCGTGCTCCACGGCGCCGGCGGCGAGGGCTTCGTAACCGCCGAGCGCCTGCGCGCCACGTGGCGGGACACCGACCCCCGCACGACCTTCAGCGCCGGGGTTGCCATCCACCACGCCGGACAGCCGGGCGCCGCCACGCTGGCCCAGGCCGACGCCGCCCTCTACGCCGCCAAGCGGACCGGACGCAACCGGGTGTGCGAGAACCTGGTCGAGCTGGCCGTCTGATCAGACGGCGTTCCGGTCAACCACGTCCGGTCGACCCCGCACCGCTGTTCAGAACGTGACCGGCGCCCACGTGTGGCCGCCGTCGCGCGTCATCAGCAGACGGTTCGGGGGCAGGCCGGCGGTACCCGGCTGCAGACCCTCCACGACCACCCCCTGGCTCGCGTCGGTGAAGCCAAGATCGCGCCACGGGGCCCCGCCGCCGGCCGTGTCCTGGTAGACGGTCGACCAGCTGCGCCCGGCGTCGAAGGTCCCGTAGAGGAACGAGGCGCCCGACGCCGCCGCCACCACCACGACCGACGGTGAGGCCATGGCGGCGCCGAGGGTGTCCCCCGCCATCGGACCCGACGAGACCGGGTGCCACGTCGAGCCGGCGTCGGATGACGAGTAGAGCTGCTTCGGCTGCTGGCCCGCCGCCCCGCCGCCGGCACAGATCGTGGCCATGTCCGTGGCGGTGACGGCGGCAAGGGTGAGGCTCGGCTGGCCGCAGGGCAGCGGGTGCCGGCTCCACCCTCCGGTGCCCCGGGCCAGGAAGACGGCCTGGGCCCCCGAGGTCTGGACGTCCACCCATGCGCCCGATCCGGAGACGACGACCTTGCCCGCCTCCGCCGCCGGCACGCTGGCTCCGGTGACCGCCGTCCACGCGTCGGCTCCCGCCGCGGTCTGGTACAGCTGGGCGGCGGCCGTACCGGCCGACTGCTGGGTGCCGGGGATGTCGAGGGCGTAGACCTCCCCGCCGCCCGCCTCCAACGACACGACCGAGGCGGGCAGGCCCTGCGCCCCCGGCAGGTGCACCTGCTTCCAGTGGGCGCCGCCGTCATGGGTCGACCACAGCTCGGACCCGAACGCCCAGCCGTCCAGCGGGTCGGCGAAGCGCAGCTCTGCTACTCCCGGGCTGCCCTCCTCCCCCGGACCGAGCGGAGCGACCGGCGCCGGTATCCCCGCCCACGTCCGGCCCCCGTCGGTCGTGCGCAGGACCGAGGTGCACACCGGATGCGAGCAAGGCCCCGAACCAAGCACCCAGCCCCGCTGGGCGGACACGAAGGTCACCGACTCGGGCTGGAAGCCCGCCGGCACCGGCCCCCCGGCCGGTCCGCCGAGCGTCGTCGACGTCGACGAGCTCGAGGTCGTGGTGGGGCTCGACGTTGACGTCGTCGAGGAGCTGGTCGACGTCGTCGACCGCACCCGCGCCGCCGGGTGGCCGGAGGAGCAGGCGGCCAGGATCAGCGCGGTGAGAGCCAGCGGGAAGACGCGCAGACGGGGCACAGGCGGACTCTAAGCCCACCCGTGCCCCGTCACGTGCTGCTGACGTCAGGCACTCACGTCAGACCCCGACGGGCTCCGTGTTGCGCAGGGGGAGCCCCGACTCCGCCGGCCGGCGCCGCACCGCACCCGGCATGGCCCGCCCGCTGCGCATGACGCGGGGAAGGCTCCAGGCCATGGCCACGCCCGACAGCAGGCACAGGGCTATCCCCACGCCGGCGCCGTAGCCCGCCACCGCGGCCAGGTTCATCAGCGGACCACCGGCGACGTGCCCGTAGCCGGGCGCCGACGTGCCGTAGAACACCGGGTACACCGCCGCGCCCAGGACGAACCAGCCGCCCGCCCCGAACGAGAGCAGGGCGCCGAGCCGCTGCAGACCTCCGACCAGGAGCCGCGATCCGAACATGACCATGAGACCGCCGACCACGGCGGCTGCGCCCGGCGCCAGGCTCAGGATCGTGTGCGCCGTCGTCCACTGCCAGGAACGCGCCCCGGCCGAGCTCAACCCGATGTCGGGGCCGAAGTAGGCGACGGCCCCGCCCCACGCTCCGATCAGCATCATCAACAGACCGGCGAACGCCGCCCGTCCGACGGGGCCAGCCACGGTCTCCTTCTCGGCGCCAGCCGCCGGGACCGGCATCTGGCCCGTCGCCGGCTCTGCTGACATCGGCTCTCTTTCGTAGCCTTCCATGGTTCAGCACCTCCCCGGGTGGTCAACCACCTCGGTTGAGATATCCCCTTCTAACCGTCGGGTCACTCTCCGGCCGGTGGTGGTGCCGGCTCCCCGGGATCGCGCTCGTGGCCGGTCGTGAAGCCCCGGCGCAGCTCACCGGACTCCGCCGCCACCGCCGCCAGGCGCTCCTGGGCGGCCTTCGGGAGGTAGCTGCCGCCCCCGTACAGGCTCTGGTACCGGGGCACGAGATCGGGCCGCGTCTGCGCCAGCCAGCCCATGAAGTGCTCCCGGACCCCGGGCCGCAGGTGGAGGCCGATGGTCGAGACCGACCCGGCGCCGGCCTCCCGGCAGGCCCGGACCACCTCGCCCACCTGGGCCCGGCCGTCGGACATCCCGGGGATGACCGGCGCCACCAGCACACCGGTCTCCACACCGGCCTCGCTCAGCCTGCGCACCGCGTTCACCCGCTGGCGCGGATGGGGCGTGCCCGGCTCGGTGGCGCGCCAGACGTCCTCGTCGAGCGTTCCGATCGACAGGCTGACCCGCACGGTCGTGCGCCTCGACGCCTCGGCCAGCAGATCCAGATCACGCAGCACGAGCGTCGACTTGGTGAGGATCGAGAAGGGGTTGCGGGCATCGCTCAACGCCTCGACGATCCCCCGCGTCAGGTGGTACTTGCCCTCACACGGCTGGTACGGGTCGGTGTTGGTTCCCATGGCGATGGGCTCACCGCTCCACCTGGCGGCGGCCAGCTCGGCGCGCACCCGCTCGACGGCGTTGATCTTGACGACGATCTTCGACTCGAAGTCCGAGCCGATATTCAGGCCGAGGTACTCGTGGGTCGGACGGGCGAAGCAGTTGTGGCTCACCACCCCGTTGGCGATGAAGTCTCCAGTTCCGGTGGTGATGTCGTACATCGACACCTTGACCGCAAGAGGTTCCACCGCCTTGATCGCCAGGGCCGGGGCCGTGCCGACCTGGGCGCCATCCAGATCATCCTGTGAGCCACCGAACAGCTCCGGACCCATCAGACTGTTGTTCGAAGAGAGCACCGGCCCCGCGGCAGGATGTCCGACGGCAACGTGGGCCCAGCCGCGCGGTGTCAGAAAGCGGTGGTCTCCACTCGCGATCAGCTCCGTGCCATCTGCCAGCAAGACGCGCCATGCATCTCGGAGCGTCCGCCAGTGGTCGACCACGGGTGTCCGCACCAATCGCCGAAGATTGCCGACGCAGATCGTTCCGAACACGACGTCTCCGGTTCGGAGATCCGCGATCCGCCGCCGTGTCCCGTCTCCCATGAGGACCGCGGTCTCCTCCCACACGCAGTAGCTACAAGCATGGGAGCATCCCCGGTAGGCGTTGATCGTGTACCGGAAGGGCATGCGCGACGACGCCGGCACCTCGTTGATGATCCGGCGGGCGTTGACGTGCAGGAACTCGATGCCCTTGAACTCGCCCGTTCCGAAGTGGCGGTCCAGGAGCTCGTCGGCGTCGAACAGGCTGCCCTGGCCGGCGTCGTCCCCCGCCAGGCGCCACCGGAGGCCCTCTGCCATCCGGTGATTTTATCGAACTGGTGTTCGATCCGCTACTTGACGACGAGGGCGTTGGGGGGTGAGGCGACCCCGGCCCGGAGGTTCAGCGGAGCGGACGTGAACAGCCCCTCGTAGACCCCGTCGGCGGCGCAGTCCTCGGCCAGGGCGTCGAGGTCCCACATCTCCCCGATGGGAAGGCCGAGGAGCGGGAGCAGGCTGAAGTGGCAGAACAGCTCGGCCCGCTTGTCCGGGTCGGCCAGGGACTCCTGGAGCTGCTCGGGGGTGGCGAGGGCCCCGGGAGGCCACACCTCCAGCGCCGGGTTGTCCCCCGCCACCGCCGCCACGTGGAGGTCCCAGAGGAACCGGGCCGTGGCGATGCCCGGCCGCAGGCCCGGGGTGGCGAAACTCTCCGCCATCGCCCGCCGGCGGTCGGCGTCGAGCCCCCGGTACCAGCTGATCCAGCCGGTGCGGATGAGCAGCACGTCCCCGGTGCGGATGTCCACCCCCTGGGCCCGGGCGGCTCCCGCCACGTCGTCCGGCTCGATGGGGTGGGGGGAGTCCATGGAGATCGGACGGCCCTGGCCCTCGAGGAACCGGGCCACATCGACCAGCACGGCCCGCCCCACCAGCCCGCGCGCGGCCCAGTGGTGGATCCCGTGGTCCTCGTCGGCCACCCCGGCGTAGAAGCCGTACTCCGGGCTGCGGATGTGGCGGAAGCCGTCCCACTGGCTGGAGCTCTGGGTGTTCCAGCCGGACAGCTCGTCGTCGTGGCCGACCTCGTTGGCCAGCCAGTGGACCTGGTGCTGGAAGGCGGGGCGCCCGAACAGGGGCGGGTCGGGGAGGCCCATGTCCCAGTTCAGGGCGAAGGTGGCCCCCTTCCGCACCAGCCCCGCCGCCCCCACCGCCCGCTCCGGGGTGAGCAGGTTGAGGCAGCCGAACACGTCCCGGTCCCCCCAGACCCCCCAGGACGACCCGCGGGGCGCCCCGTCGCGCACCGGCAGCTCGTCGTAGGACGGCAGTCGCTCCTCCCCCACG
>DASUHN010000161.1 GCA_036273495.1 Acidimicrobiales bacterium
AGCCAGGTCGTGGTGTAGGTCCCCAACGTGTTGGGGTCGGCGGACAGCACGACCGGCTCTTTCTCGACACCACCGTGCACTCCGCCCACCAGGGCGTCGGCAAAGTCGTCGCCGCGGGCCAGGTTGACATGCGTGATGGACCAGGCGAACTGATTGGCCTCGACGTCGGCCACCATGGTCGCGGTCTGGGTCCGGTCGGCCCCGCCGATCTGGGTGGTGGCGATCCCCATGGCCTGCAGCTGCTGGATCACGGCGGGCGATACCGCCGCCGACCCGCCGAGCACGATGGCCTGCTTGATGGCGAGGGCCTGCAGCGCCGACTGCGTCGCCGACGGCAGGGACGACGTGGTGGTCAGCATGATCGGGAACGAGGCGTCGTAGCTCACCGGTCCGCCGGCCAGGGCGTCGGGGAACGTCAGACCGGTGGCGATGATGGCGGTGCGCCCCCCGCTCCCGTAGGTCCCGACGAAGCTGGCCGGGAAGGACTGGGCCACGGCCGCCGCCGTGGCGTAGCGGTCGGCGCCCGCCACCCGCTGCACGGTGTAGCCGGCCGCCCGGAGCTGGGACGCCACGTTGTCGCTCACCGCCGCCGTCCCCCCGACCAGGGTCACGCCGGCCACGTGCATGGCCGACAGCGCCGAGGCCGTCTCGGGAGAGAGCTGGTTGGGATCGGTCAGCAGGACAGGGGCCCGCAGGCGCCCGGCCGCATAGGAGCCGGCCAGAGCGTCCGGAAAGGCGAGGCCCGACGCCACGATGGCGGCGGTGGCGCCGCTCGGGAAGCTGGCCTGGGCCACCGCCGCGGCGGTGGCGTAGCGGTTGCCACCCTGCAGGCGGGTGGCCGTCACCCCGGTGGTCGCGGCCGCGGGGGTGGCCGCCGCGCCGACCGCCGTTCCCGTACCCACGACCACGCTCAGCGCGGTGGCCGCCGCCGATACTCCTCTTCGCATCACCACGTCCCTCTAGTCTTGCTGCCGGACATCCGTCGCGTCCGCCCCGAATGCCGGTGCGTTCGACCGAGGGTGCGCCGCCTGCGGTTCCATCGGTTGGACCGGCGGTGCTGGTGACGGCGCACGGCGGCCAGTCCCGTCACGGCCACCAGTCCCACCACCGCATCGGCCGCGTCCCGCAACGGGGCTCCTGAGGTCAAGGCGCCACTGGTGTGGGCCACTACCGGTTGGGAGGCCGGGGCCAGCACCACCGGGGCCGAGACGGCGGCGGCGTTGACGGCCGGCTCCACCAGGGCCCGCAGAGCCGGAGTGCCCCACGTGGCCGGCGGGGTCCAGACCGCGGCGGCAGGTGAACCCTGAGCCGCGCTGCCTTCCGCTCCGGCCCCAGCTGAGGACCCGCCCCCGGACGCAGCCGCACCCGGCTGGCCCGACACGCTCGATGACCGGGCCGCGCTCGACGCCACCGCCGCCGAACGCACACCCGATCCCGTCGTCGCCCCCGGCACCACGATCGTCGCCGTGTAGACCAACGGGGCTCCGCTGGCGTCGTTGCAGGTCGCGAAGATCACCCACGTCCCGGCGGTGGCGGTGGCGGGGATGGTCCCGGTGACCGAGAAGCCACCCGTGCCGTCGGCGGTCGTGGCCCCGGGCCCGAACGACACCGGGGTGGCCGACGGGGTGACGTAGGTGAGGGCGATCGTCACCGCCGAACCCGGCGCGCACGAGGTGGCGCTGTCAGTCACCGTCTCGGGGGTGCCCGGTGCGGGCCGGGAGTTGGTGACGTTCATGGGCGGCTGGTCGGCGTTGGCACCGCCCTGGTGCCCGACGGTCTCGGCCCCTCCGCCGCCACCACCGGACGGCGGCGGCCCGCCGAAGTTCCCGTAGGCCCATGCCATCCCCGGCCACAGCGCGACCACCGTCGCTCCCGCCAGGGCTGAAACCGCCAACTGTCTTGTCCCCACTGCACCCTCCGCCGTCGGACGCAGCCCGTCCGTCGAGCTCCGCCATCACCGCCGGCTCCGCCTGTCACCCGCCGATCCGGTCCAGCCTGATCACAACGGCCGATCAACCGGACATCAACGGATGAACAACTCGATTGTGGGCGCGCCCTGCCCGTGCGGAAAGGTCCATCCGGCAAATGACGCCGACGGACCACACCCTGGGCGTCCAGATCCGACGAAGCTCACTACCGGTGACGACCGGGTTACGAGCGGTGGAAGGAAACCGAGATCGAGAGGGGTCCGGCCGTCGTCCGGCGGGTGGGGACTAGTCCTCCGGTCCGCCAGCCCGGGCCCGACGCCTGGATCGCGACCGCCACCTGATCGGGCGCGACGGTGGCCTGCTTGCCCAGATCGAGGCGGTAGACCGAGCCGCCGGGCACGGCGCCGGAGAGGTGGTACACGAGCGTGGCGGTGTGGCCCGCCGGCACCATCACGAACCGGCCGTAGACGTTGCGGGCGAGCTCGCGGTCCGGGCTCAGCGCCATGGCGGCGCCGTCGACCGTCCCGCCGGTGAACGCCAGCGGGCTGTACACCGACACGTACAGGAGGCTGGTGCCGTGGGAGGCGTAGTTGGTGGGGCCGCCGATCACGTAGCTCGGCTGCCCCGCGGCCGGCGCCCCGTTGAACAGGCGCACGGTGAGCGTGGCCTGCACCGAACCGGAGGCGGGGTCGTAGGCGACCGAATACGACTCGCTGCGCCGCAGGTAGTAGTCGATCTTGGACTCGCCGGCGTTGTCGGTCACCACCTCGAGCCGGTCCCCCGAGAGCGGGGTGAAGGCGCCGGTCGCGCCCATCGATCGGAACAGCGACTGGCCGGCGGGGCGGTTGGAGTAGAGCAGCAGGTCGCGGTCGGCCACCGCCGGCGCCAGGGCGGTCACCAGCCCGCGGGGCCGGTCGAGGTCGACGCTCGTGAGGCGGGCGAAGATGGCCCTTCCCGCCGCCACGTTGAAGGCGTGCCGGGCGCGGTTGTCGGCGCCGAGGACGACGTACTGGTCGTGCAGGAACACCGAGCCGGCGTTGGCGGCGCTGATCGGGACCGGCCAGCCCGCAACCGTGACCGGCCCGGTCACGGCCAGGATGTCGGCCAGGGCGGCCGGGTCCACGCTCACCACGCCGTCCACCGGCGGGGACCCGAGCTGGGGGAAGAGCTGCTCGAGGCCCCGCGCCACGGTGGGGAAGTCGGGGGCAAAGGTGGCGTCCTGGGGCCAGTACTCGGGATGGAACCCCTCCTCGGCCGCCCAGTGGGCGTAGGGGCCGGTGAGCCGGTAGGTGGGGTGGGCCCCGGCGCCGCCCGGCTGGTCCCCGATGTACTGGAGCTGGTCTAGGTGGAGCCGGCCCCGGTCGGCGGAGAGGATCCCCCAGTCGGTGATCAGCCCCCCGGATCCGCGCGCCTCGGCGGTGTCCTGCACGATCAGGAGGTAGCGGCGGGGCCCGGCCGCCCCGAGCAGCTCGGGCAGGGCGTGCACGGCGCCGGCCAGGCGCGTCTCCTGGCCCGCCAGCCTGGTGGCCTGGTCCTCGAGCGATCCCAGCCGCCCCGACAGCGCCGGCGCCAACCAGGGGGAGCGCAGCCGGGGCAGCGCCGGCACCGCCGTCCGCAGCGACGCCACGCCGGCATCGACGGGCCCGGCCAGCCGGGCCAACGCACCCAGGTCCACCTGGCCCCCTGCCAGGAGGTGGTGGATGTCGGACGCCTGGGCCAGCGCCACCGCCGGGCGCACCACCTCGGCCCCGAGGGCGGTGAGGGAGCGCACGGCCCGGAGGTTCTGGGCCACCCCCGGGACTAGTCGGGCGGGCTGGGCCCACCACACCGCCACCCGGGCGTGGGCCGAGACCAGGTCGGCCTCGGCTGATCGCAGGTCGGCGGCGGCCCCGGCCGTGTCCCCCTCCTCCCCGGCGGTGACGGCGGCCTGGGCGGAGGCCAGGCCCCGCTCGGCGGCGGGACGGGCGGCCAGCACGGCGTGGGCGGCCAGGGCCCCTGCCACCGTGGCGACCGCGGCCACCCCGCCGGCCATGCCCAGGATCAGGGCGCGGTGCTCTGAGCGCCGCAGCCCCGACAGCAGCAGCACCCCGAGGGCCCCGGCCGCCACCCCGGCCGTCACTCCCGCCGGCGGGCCGGCCGGCAG
>DASUHN010000162.1 GCA_036273495.1 Acidimicrobiales bacterium
GCCCGGCGCCCGAGCCTCCCGCCGGCGTGTTCCTGGGCACGGTCGCCGACTACGAGGCCCGGCGCATCGAGGGCGGGCTGCCCGCCATGGGGGCCGAGCTGGACGAGCGCACCATCCCCGAGGAGTCGGGCCTGGTCCCGACCTCGGTCAGCTTCACCAAGGGCTGCTACACGGGCCAGGAGCTGGTGGCCCGGATCGAGTCCCGGGGCTCCAACGTCCCCCGCCGCCTCCGGGGCGTGCTGGCCGAAGAGCAGCTCCCGGTGGGCACCACGCTGTGGACCGACCGGGAGGTCGGGGTGGTGACCAGCAGCGCCGTGTCCCCCCGGCTCGGCCCGGTGGCCCTGGCCTACGTCCGGCGGGGGGTCGACCCTCCGGCGGAGCTGGAGGCGCGCCCCGACGGCGGGGCCCGGACCGTCAGGGTGCAGGCCCTGCCGCTCGGGCCGTGAGGGGCCCGTCCCCCCGCCTGCTGGTCCTGGCGGCGTGCGCGGTCCTGTCGGGGTGCGCGACCGGCGCCGTGGCCGCCCTGCCCCCGCCGCCGACGACGGTGCCGGGCCCGCCCACCACGGCGGTGGCCGACCTGCAGTCGGGGGTCCTCTCCGCGGTGAGCGGCAACACCACCTCGACCAGCGTGGTGATCGCCCCCGGACCGTCGACCCTGGAGGGAACGGTGACCGGGCCGGGGGGGCCGGTGCCGGGCGCGGTGGTCCTCGTCGAGCGGGTTACCGACAGTGGCGCCCGCGGCGACTTCGAGACGTCCACCCGGGCCGACGGGACGTGGGCCGCGCCCGACATCGTCGGCGGGCGCTACCGGGTCCGGGCGTGGCGGGCCCCGACGCTGGCCGTCACCCAGGTCGTCACCCTGTTCCTGCAGAGCGGGGAGACCCGCCAGGTGCAGATCCAGCTGCAGCAGTTCGGCGGGGATCAGGTGGCCTCGTCCCTGGCGCCCGACCCGCCCGTCGTCGACCGGCCCGCCAACCTGGTCGTGCAGGTGACCGCCGCCACCGTCGGCGCGGCCGACGGGGTGGTGCGCGCCGTCCCTCTGCCGGGGATGACCGTGCAGCTGCAGGGCTCCAGCGAGTGGGAGCTGTCCGGGGCCAACCCGGCCACGACCGACGGGTCCGGCCAGGTGGCGTGGCAGCTCGTGTGCATGCAGGCGGGCTCACAGCCCCTGCAGGTGCTGCTGGGGGACGGCACCAACGTGGGGCTCGACCACATCTCGCCGTGCGTGAACCCGACGGTGCCGAGCACCACGACCTCGACGACGAAGCCCGCGACCCTCCCCGGGGGCGGCTCCTCCACGACCTCGACGACGGGGGGGCGCCGGTAGGCTGGGCGGCGGTGCGCACCTACCTCGACGACATCCTGGCGCGCCATCGCCGCGCCGCCGAGGCCGACACACGCGACGTGGCGCGGCTCCAGGAGGAGGCGGCGGGCGTGGGGGGCAGCCGGGACTTCGCCGGGGGGCTGCGCGGCCCCGGCCTGGCCGTGATCGCCGAGATCAAGCGGCGCAGCCCGTCCAAGGGTGACCTCGGGATGGCCCGTTCCCCCGCGGCCATGGCGGCGGAGTACGCCTCCGGCGGAGCGGCGGGCCTGTCGGTGCTGACCGACGCGGAGTCGTTCGGTGGCTCGGCCGCCGATCTGGCCGAGGCGCGAGCCGCGGTGCCGCTGCCCGTGCTGCGCAAGGACTTCACCGTGGCCCCCACCGATGTGTGCGACGCCAGGCTGATGGGCGCCGACGCCGTGCTGCTGATCGCCGCCGCCCTGTCCGACGCCGAGCTGGCCACGTTGGGCGCACTGACCCGCCAGCTCGGCATGGCCGCCCTGTACGAGGTGCACGACGAGGCGGAGGTCGAGCGGGTGCTGGCCGCCGGCGCCGAGGTGGTGGGCGTCAACCAGCGGGACCTGCACACCTTCGAGGTGGACAGGTCGCGCGCCGTGCGGGTGGCGGCCACCATCCCCGCTTCGGTCGTCAGGGTGGCCGAGTCGGGCATCGGGGGACCGGACGACGCCGCTGCCCTGGCCGACGCCGGCTTCGACGCCGTGCTGGTCGGGGAGTCCCTCGTGCGCGCTCCGGACCCCGCCGGCGCCGTGGCCGCCCTGCGGGCCGTCCCGGTGCGGGCGCGCTAGGCCCGGCGCGTGTTCGTCAAGATCTGCGGCACCACCAGCGAGGAGGACGCTCTGCTCGCGGTGGCCATGGGGGCGGACGCGGTGGGGTTCATATTTGCGCCTTCGCCCCGGTTGGTGGCGCCGAAGGTGGCGGGGGAGATCGCCCGCCGGCTCCCGCCGGAGGTGATCACCGTGGGGGTGTTCCGGGACGAGGCCCCCGAGCGGGTCGTCGAGCTCGTCAACCACCACGGTCTGCGGGCGGCGCAGCTGTCGGGGCACGAGACGACCGAGCAGGTGCAGTACGTGGCCGAGCGGGTGCCGATGACGATCAAGGCGTTCGCCGCCGGGGACCCGCGGATGGCGCGGGCGCGGGAGTACGGCGCCGACGTGGTGATGGTGGACTCGGCCTCCCCGGGGTCGGGGAAGGTGTTCGACTGGGACATGGTGGGAGACGTGCCCCACGGGGTGCGCCTGCTGCTGGCCGGCGGGCTCAACGCCGACAATGTGGCCGAGGCCATCGGCCGGGTGCGGCCGTGGGGCGTGGACGTGGCCACCGGGGTGGAGGCCACGCCGGGGCGCAAGGACCCCCGCAAGCTGCGGGCGTTCATCGCCGCCGCCCGCCAGGCCGATCCCCCCGCCTACGAGGGCGCCGAGGATGCGCCGTACGACTGGCAGGAGGACGCGTGAGCCCGACCGACCGGGCCCCGGGCGGGCTGATGCGCGAGCCCGATCCGACCGGCCGCTTCGGCGACTTCGGGGGCCGCTACGTGCCCGAGTCGCTCGTGGCGGCGTGCATGGAGCTGGAGCAGGAGTTCCGCGTCGCCTGGGCCGACCCCGCCTTCCACGCCGAGTTCGAGCACATCCTCTCGAGCTACGGGGGCCGGCCCACGCCGGTCACCGAGTGCGCCCGGCTGTCGGAGCAGCTCGGCGTGCGGGTGCTGCTCAAGCGCGAGGACCTCGCTCACACCGGCTCGCACAAGCTCAACAACGTGATCGGCCAGACGCTGCTCACCAGGCGGATGGGCAAGGGGCGCGTGCTGGCCGAGACCGGCGCCGGCCAGCACGGCGTCGCCACCGCCACCGCCGCCGCCCTGTTCGGCCTCGAGTGCCTGGTGTTCATGGGCGAGGTCGACGTCGAGCGCCAGGCCCTCAACGTGTTCCGCATGCGCCTGCTCGGCGCCGAGGTCCGCACGGTCACGTCGGGCAGCCGGACCCTCAAGGACGCGGTCAACGAGGCGCTGCGCGAGTGGGTGGCCTGCGTGGAGACCACGCACTACTGCCTGGGCTCGGTCATGGGCCCCCATCCGTACCCGTGGATGGTGCGCGAGCTGCAGCGCATCGTCGGCGACGAGGCGCGCGACCAGTGCCGCCAGATCCTGGGGGGCGCCGACCCCGACTACGTGGTGGCGTGCGTGGGCGGAGGGTCGAACGCGGCCGGGACCTTCGCCGGGTTCGTCGACACGCCGGCGCGCCTGGTCGGCGTGGAGGCGGCGGGCGGGGCCGCCATCGGCCACGGCGTGCCCGGGGTGGTGCACGGTATGAAGTCGTTTTTCCTCCAGGACGAGGCCGGCCAGATCCTCGAGGCCCACTCGATCTCGGCCGGCCTCGACTACCCGGGGATCGGTCCCGAGCACGCCCAGCTGGCCGCGGCCGGCCGGGCCGAGTACCCGCAGGTCGGCGACGCCGAGGTCCTCGAGGCCTTCCAGCTCCTCTCCCGGACCGAGGGCATCATCCCGGCCTTCGAGAGCGCCCACGCCCTGGCGTGGGTGGTCCGCGAGGCGCGCTGGGCCATCCCCGCCGGGGCGACGGTGATGATCACCCTCTCCGGGCGCGGGGACAAGGACGCCGCCCAGGCCATGGAGCACCTGGGGTGAGCGCGGCGCCGGCCGGGCCCGGGCTGCTCGAGACGGCTCTGCGGGCAGGGCGGGACGCGGGCCGCAAGCTGCTGGTGCCCTACTTCACGGCGGGGCTGGGGGACTGGACGGAGGCCCTGCACGCCGCGGCCGGGGCCGGCGCCGACGCCATCGAGGTCGGGATCCCGTTCTCCGACCCGGTCATCGACGGCCCGACCATCCAGGAGGCGTCCACCCGGGCCCTCCAGGCCGGGGCCACGCCCGACGGCATCCTGGACACGCTGGCGCGGACCGAGCCGGGGGTGCCCCTCGTGGCCATGACCTACTACAACGTCATCTTCCGGGGCGGGCACCGCCGCATCGCGGCGTCGCTGGTCCGGGCCGGGGTGTCGGGCGCCATCATCCCCGACCTGCCCCTCGACGAGGTGGGGGACTGGGCCGCCGCCGCCGACCTGGCCGGGGTCGAGACCGTCCTGCTGGCGGCGCCTACGACGCCCGACGAGCGCCTGCCGGCCATCTGCGCCCGCTCGCGCGGGTTCGTCTACGGCGTGGGGCTGATGGGTGTCACGGGGGAGCGGGCCACCCTGGCCGCCAGCGCGACGGTGATGGCCAAGCGGCTCCGCGCCGTCACCGACAAGCCGGTGCTGGTCGGCGTCGGCGTGTCGACGCCCGAGCAGGCCGTCGAGGTCTGCGCCGAGGCGGACGGGGTGGCGGTGGGCTCGGCGGTGGTCCGGCGCATGCTCGACGGCGGGGGGCCGGAAGGGGCCGCCGAGCTGATCGGGTCGTTCCGGGCGGCGCTGGACCGGGGATGACGACCGGGGCGCGCCCGGCCTGGGCCGGGCCGGCCTGCGATCTCTGCGAGGCGGCCCGCCTCACGACCTGGTACCACGAGGACGGGGTCTGCTGGGTGGCGGACTGCGAGGTGTGCGACGTGCCCATGGTCGTCTGGCGCCGCCACGGCACCGAGCCCCCCGCCGCTGAGGTCGATCACATGCTGGCCCGGCTGACCGAGGTGGCGGCCGCCCGCTTCGGCCCGGACGGGTTCAGCCTGGACCGGAACATGCGCCAGATCCCCGACCACTTCCACGCCCACGCCCGGGATCCGGGGTGGTGGAACCGGCGCTTCCGCCCGACCATCCCCGAACCGGGCCCGGACAGGCGTTAGCGTCATACCCCAGCCTGAATAAGGAGACGCCATGCCCACATATGAGGGGTACTGCGTGAAGTGCAGGGAGAAGAGGCAGTTCGAGGGCGCCGAGGTGGACCTGGCCAACGGCCGCCGCGCCGCTCAGGGTCAGTGCCCGGTGTGCGGAACCAAGATGAACCGCATGCTCGGCAAGGCGAGCTGAGGCCCTCCTCCTGGCGCCGCCCTAGCGGGGCGCCTGGGCGAACTCCTCGGTGATGTACACCGTGGCGCCCCGGTAGACCACGCCGATTCCCATCTGGTCGTAGGCACCCAGGATGTTGCGCAGATGGGTGACCGAGTGGGCGAGCGCGTACGCGACCGCCGGCTCGCTGGGGCCCATCCCGATGTTCTCTCCCACCTGACTCCAGCCCGGGACCAGCGCCGCCACGCTCCACAGGTTGGCGGTGTGGAAGATGGTCCCCGACGCCGCCATCTGCCCGGAGTGGGCCACCGCGAAGCTCGACAGCGCCGGGTTCACCGACAGTGGTGCGAGGTGGAACCAGGCGCGGATGGCGTTGACGTTGTAGGCCAGGGCGCTGGTGTCGGACCCCGTGTCGGCCGCCGCCGGCCGGGCCGAGCTCAAGAGCAGCGCCCCGGCGCCGGTTCCCGCCGTGGCGGTGGCGAGGAGGCTGCGCCCCACCCACGGCCGGCGCTGGATGCGGCGGGGATAGCGGCGCGCGAAGGGAGAACGCTTCGGCATGAGGTGGAGGACCTCCGGCTTGGTTGGAGAGGTTGGGAGAGGCTGCGGAGAGTTCTGAGAGCTTCGAGAGGTTCGGAGAGGGGCGGTGCCCGGGCGCCGGCAACCTAGTCCTCCCGTCCGGTTTGATGCTTATAGGCGACGTCCGGCCAGAATGTCGGCATGGGAAGCCCGCCGTGGCAGGGAGACGCCTGCTCGTTAGTCGATCGTTTCCGTAGTGGCGAGTGGTCGCCGGCGGAGGAGCTGGAGGCCGCTCTCGCCGCCATAAGTGCGAGCGAGCTCAACGCGTTCTGTCATCTCGACGCCGACACGGCGCGCGCCACGGCCGAGGGGGCCGACGTAAACCTCCCGCTCGGGGGAGTGCCGATCGCCGTCAAGCAGCTCGATGCGGTTGCCGGTTGGCCGCTCACCGAGGCGTCACGCGTGTTTGCCGATCGGGTGGCGCAGCACGACGCGACCGTCGTGCGCCGGCTGCGTGACGCGGGCGCCGTGCTCGTCGGACAGACCACGGCCAGCGAGTTCGGGGGGCTCAACGTCAGCATCACCCCGCTCAACGGTGTGACGCGGAACCCGTGGGACCCGACACGCACCACAGGCGGATCCTCGGCGGGAAGCGCCGCCGCCGTGGCCGGCGGTCTCGTCGCGCTGGCGACAGGTGGGGACGGCGGCGGTTCCATCCGGATCCCCGCCGGGTTCACCGGGCTGGTCGGGATGAAGGGGACGGCGGGGCGCATACCCCGGGGACCCGAGACGGTGATCGGGCCGTTGACCGTCGTGCTCGGCTGCCTGGCCCGCTCGGTGCGTGACGTGGCCCGCTACTACGACGTGACCAACGGATTCGACCACCGCGACCCGTACAGCCTGCCGCGAGTGGACGGGTGGGAGGGCGGCCTCGGCACCCACCAGCTGGCGGGCCGCAAGGTGGCGGTGGTTCCCGATCTCGGCAATGCGATCGTGCGCCCCGAAGTTGCGGCCCAGGTCGAGGAGTCGGGGCGGGCCCTGGCTGACGCGGCCGGGCTCGAGGTGGTCGACATCCCGATCGACCTGCCCGCCCTCAGCGTGGAGTGGGCCATGGCCAACCTGGCCACCCTCCTCGACGAGCTCGGGGACCGGTGGCCGGACTGCGCCGCGGACCTGACCCTCGAGATCGGCTTCGGACTGCGGATGGCCAGCGAGGTGTTCGACCTGCGGACGGCGGCGGCGGTGGAGCGGGCCCGCCGCACCGCCAACGAGGCCATGGCCGACGTCTTCGACCGGGTCGACTTCGTGATGTGCTCCACCAACCCCGACGTGGCCTTCGGGGCCGAGGTGACGCTGGTGACGACGGTCGGGGACCGGGCGGTCGGCCCCGAGAACGCCGGCGCCCTCACCATCCCGGCCAACATCTCCGGCAACCCGGCCGTGTCGATCCCCGCCGGCCTGGTCGACGGGGTGCCGGTGGGGCTGCAGGTCATCGGCCGCCACCACCAGGACGCCCTGCTCCTCGACCTGGCGCTGACGGCCGAGCGGGCCCGGCCGTGGCCCCTGGTGGCGCCCGGGTCCCCCCGCTGAGCCCCGGTCCGGCACGGCCCCGGGGACGCGCCCGGCCCCATGGGCGTCTCCGGGCCGGAGAAGGTCCCCCAGGCCCCCGCGACATGAAATTTGTCGGCCGTGTATGAAAGTTCTCATACGGCCGGGAGATTCCACCGGACAGTGGATCTGGTGCCACGTCGCGCGGTCAGCCAGGCCGGAGATCTCGACGTCGGGTACTCGGGGCCTCACGTAGGGCGAGAAAACGTGTGCCTTATATGAAAATTCATATAAGGCAGCCAAAAAGCATTTTCGGGGGCGGGGGGAGGCCTACTCCTCCTCCCAGGGGTCCTCCCACGGTCGCCGGCGGCGGGGCCGCCAGCGCCACGCCGGCGAGGTGGCGGTCCGGCGGTGCACGGCCAGCAGGGAGAGGCCCTCGGAACCCGCTCCCACCCGCCGGTGGGTGCCCTGGGCCACCAGCACCGCCACGCCCGGGCCGAGGATGACGTCCTCCCCGTCGAGGGTCACCACCCCGCCCCCCGACACCCCCATGAGCACCAGGTCGACCTCCCGGTTGACGTGACCGGAGAGCTCGCCGTCGGGGGCCAGGACCACCAGGCGGGCCCGCAGGTCGCCCGCCTCCGCCTGCCACGCCGAGCCCGGCGCCGCTCCGGCGGCCAGGGCCCCGAGATCGGCGTGGGAGGATGAGTCGGTCACCCGTCCATCGTCGTCGATGGAGCCCGGGCATGTACCGGCCGGCGCCGGCGTTGGGTTAGGGATGAGGAGGCTGAGATGGAGACGCTGACGGACGAAGAACGGGGCAAGCGGTTGGCCGACCTCAACGCCCTGATGGAGATGATGCGCCCCGCCGTGCAGGCCGACGGAGGAGACCTGTCGCTCGTGTCCGCCGATGTCGGGGCAGGCGTGGTCGAGGTCGTCCTCCAGGGGTCCTGCAGCTCGTGCGCCATCAGCTCCACCACCCTCCAGGCCGGCGTGGAGCGGATCCTCAAGGACCGCCTGGACTGGGTGTCCGAGGTCCACGGCGGGGTGGACGAGAGCATGGAGTGGGAGGAGAGCGCCGCCCTCGGCCGGGGTGGCTACGTGCCGAAGTACTGAACGGGCGGGCCTACACGTCCCCGTTCATGTTGGCGTTGGGCTGGGCCTTGGCCACCAGGTCGGGAACGACCTTGCCCAGCTCGGCGGGGTCCCAGCGGTCCCCCTTGTCGACGCTCGGTCCGGCGTGCCAGCCCTCGGCCACGGCGATCCGGCCCCCGGCCACGTTGAACACCCGACCGGTCACCCCGGCCGACTCCTTGCTCCCTAGCCACACGACCAGAGGAGCCACGTTGTCCGGCGCCAGGGCGTTGAACTGCTCGGGCTTCTGCTCGGCGGCGGCGGCGCCCATGCCGAGGTTCTCGGTCATGCGCGTGAGGGCAACGGGGGCGATGGCGTTGACGGTGACGCCGTAGCGGCCCAGCTCCATGGCGGCGATGATCGTGAACGAGGCGATGCCGGCCTTGGCGGCCCCGTAGTTCGCCTGGCCGGCGTTGCCGTAGATGCCCGAAGGGGAGCTGGTGTTGATGATCCGGGCGTCGTTGGTCTGGCCCTCCTTGGAGCGCTCCCGCCAGTAGGTGGCGGCCCAGCGGGCCGGGCCGAAGGTGCCCCGCAGGTGGACCTTGATGACCGCGTCCCACTCCTCGGGTGTCATGTTGACGAGCATGCGGTCGCGCAGGATCCCGGCGTTGTTGACCAGGACGTCGAGACCTCCGAAGCTCTCCACCGCGGTGTTGATCAGCCGCTGGGACCCTTCCCAGTCGGACACGTCGTCCCCGTTGGCCACGGCCTCGCCGCCCATGCCCCGGATCTCCTCGACCACCTCGCCGGCCGGACCGGTCGAGCTGCCGGTGCCGTCGACCTCGGCCCCCAGGTCGTTGACCACGACCTTGGCCCCCTGACGGGCGAACTCCAGGGCGTGGCCCCGTCCGATGCCCCGGCCCGCCCCGGTGACGATCACGATCCGTCCCTCGCAGATTCCTGCCATCGACTCCTCCTCGGATGCGAGGGCGGAGTGTATGGCGTGCTAGCAAGATGGTTCACCTCGACGAAGGAGGTCGCAATGCCCGGCAGCGCCGAGTGGAAGACCCTGGCCGACCGACTGACCGGCACCCTGCACCTCACGAGCGCGCCGATCGGGATCGGGTTCTCGACGGCCTCCCCGGCCGGGGTGCCTGCCTTCGACGCCCCGATGCCGCCCCCCAGCGCTGACGGGCGCACCGGGCGGGTTCCGGCCGGTTGTGTGTTCTGGGTGCACGCCGCCGAGCGGGCGTTCACCACCGAGACCGCCGACCACGGCAACTGCAGCGTGGGCAGCTTCACCCACGGCCTGCGCACCGCCGAGGAGGTGGCGGGCAACGGTGACGTGGCGGCTCTCGTCTCCTCGGGATGGGCGCCCGAGACTCTGCTGTCGGTGCTGCCTTCCGTGTCGGGCCGGCCGTCGCACGTGACCTACGGCCCGGTCGGCAGCTTCCCCGGTGATCCCGACGTCGTGCTGATCCGGCTGAACGGCAAGCAGCTCATGGTGCTGACCGACGCCGAGCCCGACCTCATGATCGAGGGAAAGCCGCAGTGCCACATCATCCCGCTCGCCCGCGAGAGCCAGAAGGTGGCGGCCAGCGTGGGCTGCATGCTGTCGCGCGTGCGGACCGGCATGCCGAGCACGGAGATGACCTGCGCCATTCCCGGCCCCCGCCTGGAGGAGCTGGTCGAGAAGCTGGAGCGGACCAACGCCGTCGACTCCGTCGTCGCCCAGTACGCCTCCGAGGACGCGGCCCGCTTCGGCTGACCGTCGCACCTCGCGAGAGCCACCGTGCCGGAACCCTTCACCATCATGGCCGTACACGCCCACCCCGACGACGAGGTCATCGGGACGGGAGGGATACTGGCCCGCTACACGGCGGCCGGTGTCCGCACGGTGCTGGTCACCTGCACCGACGGCCGCCAGGGGGACGGGCCGGGTGGGATCAAGCCGGGCCAGGAGGGACACGACGAGGAGGAGGTCGTCCTCCTCCGGCGGAGGGAGCTGGAACGCTCCTGCGAGATCCTGGGGGTGTCGCACCTGGAGACGCTCGGATACCGGGACTCGGGCATGGAGGGCTGGGATGCCAACGGGCGGCCGGACGCCTTCTGCAACGTTCCGCTCGAGAAGCCCGTGGCCCGGGTCTCCGAGCTGATGGAGCGGTACCGCCCGCAGGTGGTGGTGACCTACGACGAGAACGGCGCCTACGGCCACCCCGACCACATCCAGGCCCACCGGGTGGCGATGGCCGCCACCGAGCAGACCGGCATCCCGCAGAAGCTGTACTACACGGCCATCCCCCGCTCGGCCTTCCGGGCGTGGGCCCAAGGACTGCGCGCCGCCGGGATCGACCTGGCCGAGCTGGGCTTTCCCGACATCCCGGAGGGGGAGGCCCCTCCGTTCGGCACGCCGGACGAGCTGATCGGGGCGGTCGTCGACGTCAGCCCGTACACGGTCCGCAAACGCCAGGCGTTGCACGCCCACGCCAGCCAGGCCGAGAACTTCTTCCTGCTCCGCCTACCGGACGAGGCCTGGAACCTGGCCTTCTCCTCGGAGTACTTCGTCCGGGTGCGCACCCGGGAGCCGGTGGATCCCTCCGCGGTGGAGGACGATCTGTTCGCCGGCGTCGAGGTCTGACGCCGGTGCGAGCTCAGCTCCCGCCGAGCTCCGCTATCCCGTCCTGGGGAGTCGACGCCCGGGCGTACAGGCGGCGGGGGATGCGGCCGGCCCGGTAGGCCAGCCGGCCCGCCTCGACCGCATGGCGCATGGCGGCCGCCATCATCTCGGGGTCCTCGGCCCGCGTCACCGCCGTGGCCACCATGACGGCGTCACACCCCAGCTCCATGGCGAGGGCGGCGTCGGACGCGGTGCCTATGCCGGCGTCGAGGACGACCGGGACGCGGGCGTGCTCGCGGATGATTGCGAGGTTGTAGGGGTTGCGGATGCCCATCCCGCTGCCGATCGGAGCGCCGAGGGGCATCACCGCGGCGCAGCCGACGTCCTCGAGGCGGCGGGCGGTCACCGGATCGTCGTTGGTGTAGGGCAGGACCACGAACCCGTCGTCGACCAGCCGCTCGGCGGCGTCGAGCAGCTCCACGGCGTCGGGCATGAGGGTGCGGTCGTCCCCGATGACCTCGAGCTTGACCCAGTCGGTCTCGAAGGCGTCACGCCCGAGCTGGGCGGTGAGCACGGCGTCGCGGGCGGTGAAGCAGCCGGCGGTGTTCGGGAGACAGCGCACGCCGCGCCGTTCGAGGACGTCGAGCACCGAGCCTCGCGCTGCCGGGTCCACCCGGCGCAGGGCCACGGTGGCGATCTCCGCGCCCGAGGCGGCCAGAGCGGCGTCCAGGGCGTCGAGGCTCGACGCCCCGCCCGTGCCGAGGATCAGGCGGGACCCGAAGCTGTCCTGCCCGAGCGTCAGGAGGTCGTCGGCCATCTCATCCTCCCTGGGACGCGGTGAGGATCTCCACCACGTCGTCGGGGTCGAGGACCGTGGCCGACCAGCGGCTGCGGGGAACGACCTCGCCGTTGCGGGCCACGGCCGTCCCCCGGCCCCCCCCGGCCATCCCGCCGACCAGGTCGGCCACGCTCACGCCGGCGCCGAGCCGCTGGGGCTCCCCGTTGACCGTCACCATCACGTCGGCGCCATCGCTCGTCATGACGCGAGCGCGAAGCGGTCGGCGCCGAAGGCCCGGGCCAGCTCGGGGACAGGGCCTCCCATGACGATGTCGGCCACGATGTCGGCGGTCACGGGCGTCAGAAGAATTCCGTTGCGGAAGTGGCCGGTGGCCAGCACCAGCCCCTCGAGCGGGGAGCGGCCGATGACCGGGGCGTTGTCGGGCGTGCCCGGTCGGAGGGAGGCGGCGGTCTCGGCCAGCTCCAGCTCGGTAACCCCGGGCACGAGGGCGTAGGCGTCGCGCAAGAGGTCGTGGACGGCCCCTGCCGTGACGGCGGTGTCGAAGCCCTGCTCCTCGACCGTGGCCCCCACCACCACCTCCCCGTCGGGACGCGGCACCAGGTACACCGACGAGCCCGCCACCAGCCCGCGGACGTTGCCGTTCAACAGGGCCGGGGCCGTGCGGTTGCGGAGCCGCAGGAGCTGGCCCTTCACCGGGCGCACCGGCGGGAGGGAGCCGGGCGGCAGCCCACCGATGGTGCCCGACCACGCTCCGGCCGCCAGCACCACGCACTCCGTGGCGACGGTCGTACCGTCGTCGAGCCTGACGCCCTCGACCCGGTCCCCGCGGTCGACCGCGATCTCGACGACCCGGCGGCGGAGCACCCCGGCGCCGGCAGCCGGCCCGGCGACGAGGAGGGCCTCGACCAGGCGGCGGGGGTCGACCTGATGGTCCCCGCCGACGCGCAGGCCGCCCCGCACGGTGGGGGACAGGGCGGGCTCGAGCCGGCGGCACTCCCGGCTGGTGAGCCGCTCGACGTCGAGACCCAGCCGGCGCTGGAAGTCGTAGAGCTGGCCGAGGCCGGCGTGGTCGTCGGAGTCCGCGGCGACGGCCAGCGTGCCGCAGGGGTGGTAGGCGACAGAGCGGCCAGCTTCGCCCTCCAGGTGCTCGACGAACGACGGGTACCTGCGGGCCGACTCGAGATTGAGGGCGAGGAGGGGCTCCTCCCCGAAATGCACCTCGGTGACCGGGGCCAGCATGCCGGCGGCGACACGGGAGGCGCCCCCGCCCGGATCCGGGTCGACGACGGCCACGCTGATGCCCGTCTGGACCAGGCGCCAGGCGCAGGCCAGGCCGATGGCGCCGGCCCCGACGACCACCGCGTCCGGGCTCTTCACCGTCCAATCGTACCGGGAGGGGGGTTGCGGCCGAGGCGCGATGCTGGGCCGGTGGCACGTTCCGGCACTGATGGCAGGGGCTGGTCCTGGCCGGGCAAGGTCGTGATCGTGACCGGCGCCTCGTCGGGCATCGGAGCGGCGCTGGCCGAGGATCTGGGGACTCGCGGCGCGACCGTCGTCGGCGTGGCCCGCCGGCGCGAGCAGCTGGAGGCGGTGATGGCCCGGGCCGGCGGCGGCCGGGCGGCGGTGGCCGACCTGGCCGAGAAGGGCGCGTCGGAGGCGGTTGTCGCCACGACCGAGGCGGAGCACGGTCGGGTCGACGTGCTGGTGAACAACGCCGCCATCCCGATGCGGGTCCACGCCACCCGGCTCACGACCGAGCAGGTCCGCCGGGCCATGGACGTCAACTTCCTCACCGCGGTGCGCACGACGTTGGCGGCCCTGCCCGGCATGCTGGGCCGGCACAGCGGCCACGTCGTGAACGTCTCCTCGGTGGGCGGCCGGGTGGTGAGCCCGCGGGAGGCGGCGTACGTGGCCTCGAAGTTCGCCATGGTCGGGTGGACCGATGCCATGGCCGCCGACCTCACCGGCACCGGGGTGCGCATGCACCTCATGTACCCGGGCCCGATCGCCACCGAGATCTGGGACAAGCTCGACGAGCCGGCGTCGTTCTCCGGGCGCTTCTACCCCCCGCAGCGGGTCAGCGCCGCCATCGTCCGCATGGTCGAGCGGGACCGCTTCGAGGGGTGGGTGCCCCGCCGGATGAGCGCCCTGGTGTTCGTGCGGGCGGCGCTGCCCCGGCTGTTCGTCGAGTCTGCGGGGAGATTCGACCGCAGGGCCGAGAGCCGGCGGTGACCGGCGCCGGCTCTGGGAGAGCGGGGCTCAGCCCTCGTCTTCGGAGAGCTGCCACACCTCGAGGGTGAGGGCCGTGCCCGTCACGCCCCCCCGAGTGGCCGGCACCACCGTCACCTCGGCCTGCCACTGGAAGGTGTCGGAGCTGAAGCGGTAGGCCAGGACCTGGCGGCCGCGCCCTCCGGCCGTGGAGGTGGCGGCCCTGATCTTCCAGCCCTGCCCGGGCAGCTGGACGGCGTAGAAGCCGAGGACGTCGTCGCGCCCCGCCGGCACGAACAGATGGGCCAGGCGGTCGTACTGGCTCACGCCGGCGTCGCGGTTGTCGTAGCCGGTGGCGGTCGTTCCCACCGGCACGCTCAGGTTGTCGAGCACGTCGGTGGGGGGCTGGCCCTCGTGGACGATCGGCTGCCACAGGGCGGCGGCGGGCCGGGGGCTCAGATCGGTCCGGGTGGGCAGCGTGACGGACGAGGCGCTCGTCAGCGAGGCGACGAAGAACCCGACGCCCAGGCCGATTCCCGCGATCAGCACTACCAGCACCGCCAGATAGCCGCGCGCCGGAGTGCGCGGGGTGGCGGTCAGGGCCTGGCGCCGGCCCAGCGCAGCACCACGCCCTCGTCTCGAAGTGAGCGACGGAACCACAGGAAGGAGGCGGCGATGGCCAGCACAGTAAGGCAGGTCGACGCCGTGGTGCGAAGCACCAGGAAGGTCCCGAGCGAGGAGGTGAGCAGCAGCGAGAGGGTAAGCGCCCCGTTGACGGCGTAGACCAGCGCCCAGAGCAGCGAGATCTGCAGGAAGAAGCGCTTGACGTGGCCCTTGCGGATCAGGGCGTCGGGCAGGGGGCAGAAGTCGTGGGCCAGCCGCTCGGCCAGGGGCTGGGCGGTGCGGGCGGAGAACAGGAACAGCCCGGCCACCAGGAACGTGCCGAGGGTGGGCTGGAGGAAATAGACGAACGTCGATCCGGTGGCGAGGGCCAGCCCGGTCCGGACGGTGATGAGGGCCCCGGCCATCATGAGGACGCCCGGGACGCGGCGGCCACTGACGACCCGGCGGACGATGGCCCCGTAGGACCAGGCCAGGGAGGCCAGCAGGGCTCCCCGCATGCCGATGGCGGTGAGCAGGCCGTAGAAGACCGCGAGGGGCACGAGCGTGCACTCGAGGAGGTTGACCACGGTGCTGCGCAGGATGTGCCGGACCGCCGGGAGCTGGATGGTGTGGCGGGCCCCCTCGGTCATCGGCTCAGTGTTCGCTGCGGCGGCCACCATTCCCTGTCGGCTCCCCGCCGCTTCTTCTTGAGAGCGGCCTGAGATCTGCCTGGAATTGGGCTTGAGATCGGGACCAACCGGCCGATGCAGGCCCTACGCCGACATATCGCGGCTGGCGGGGGGTGGAGATGAAAAACTTGGCCGTCAGGTGCCCCCCCTGTTGAAGCGATTCGCGACCCTCGTGCTGGCCTATCTGGCCGGCGCCGTGCCCTTTTCGAACGTCCTCGCGGCCCGGGTGTCGGGCGTCGACCTCCGGGAGGTCGGCTCGGGCACGGTGTCGGGAACAGGGCTGTACCGGGTTGCCGGATTTCTCCCCCTGGTGGTGGCGGGGATCCTCGACGTGGCCAAGGGGGCCCTCGTGGCCCTGGTCGCCCGGGCCCCCGAGGAGCCCGAGTCGGGTACAGGCGTCCCGAGGCGTCGGCCTCCGCTGCGGCCCCCCACCCTCACCGAGGGAGCGGCGGCCGGCCTGGTAGTGGCGGGCCACAACTGGTCCCCGTACCTGGACGGCGCCGGCGGCCGGGGGGTCTCGCCGGCGCTGGGCGCCTACTCGGTCGTCGCCCCTGAGGCCTCCCTCCTCCTGCTCGGCGGGCTGGTGCTCGGCCGGTTGACCCGGGAGACCGGCCTCGGGACCTTCGCCTCCCAGGTGGCCCTGGTGCCCATGCTGGCGGGGACGCGGGGGCGCCGGGGGGCCTTCGCCGGGGCGGCGGTGCTGGTCCCGATGCTCGCCAAGCGGCTGCTCGGCAACGGCCCCCCGAAGCCCGAAGCGGGCGGCCGGGTCTACCTCGCCCGCCTGCTGTACGACCGCGACGACTGGGCGGTGGCCTGATGCTGGCGCCCCGGGTGCTGCGCGCCAGCGACTACCGCGACCTCCTCGTGGCCGAGACGGTCTCCGCCCTCGGGGACTGGATCGGAACGGTGGCGTTCATCTCTCTGGTGTTCGCCATCACCAAGTCCCCCACGGCGGTGGGCGGCATGCTGACCCTGCGCCTGGCACCGGCCCTCGTGGCCGGGCCGGTGGCCGCCCGGGTGGTCGTGCGGTGGAACCCGCGCCGGACCATGATGGCCATGAACGCGGTGCGCGCCGGGATCGTGGCGGTGATCCCGTTCGTCCACACCCTCTGGTGGGTGTTCTTCTGGGCCTTCTTTCTCGAGATGTGCAGCCTGGTGTTCCTGCCCGCCCGGGATGCCTCGATCCTCCATCTGATCGAGGAGCGCCATGAGGACCTGGCCCTGGCCAATGGGCTGCTCCTCGGTTCGTCCTACGGGACGCTGCCGGTGGGAGCGGGGTTGTTCGCCGCCGTGAGCGCCCTGGCCGGGGGGCCGCTGGGCTGGTTCCCCGAGGGCCGCTTCGGGCTGGCGTTCTGGTTGGACGCGGCCACATTCCTCGTCGGCTTTGCCCTGCTGGCCCGGATCACGTCCCTGCGCGGCATCCACGTCCGGGCCCGGGCGACGGGTGACACCGGTCCTGACGAAGCGGGAGGGTTCCTGCGCGCCCTGCGGCTGCCGCTGATCCGGGCCACCCTTCCGCCGGTCCTGGCGGTGGCGGCGGGCCTGGGCTCGTTGTTCTCACTCGGCATCGAGTTCGTGCGGCGCACCCTGCACGCCTCGGACACCCAGTTCGGCTGCCTGATCATCCTGTTCGGGGTGGGGGCCGCCGCCGGCATGGCGGCACTGCAGGTGAGGCGGCCGCGCGAGCCGATGCGGGTGCTGCGACCGGGGGTGACGATCATCGGCGCCGTGCTGGCCGGGATGGCCCTGGCCCCCGACACGGCGGTGGCCTTCGGTGGTGCGGTTCTCTTCGGCGCGGCGTGCAGCTACTCGATGATCTCCGGCATGACCGGGGTCCAGACCGCTCTCGACGACGACACCGACCGCCAGCTGGCCTTTGCCGCCATCCATGTCGGACTGCGCCTGGCCCTCGTCATCGGCGCCATCGGTGCCGGCGTGGCGAGCCAGCTGGTCAAGGGACTGCACGCCCCGGTCATCGGGACGCTCGACCCCCCGCGCGTGGTGCTGTTCTTCAGTGGCCTGGTGGTCGTGGTCGGGGCGTGGATCTTCAGTGGGCCCATGGAGGCGCTCATCCCTCCCGCTGAGCCCACTGCTCCAACAGGCGCGCCTCTTCAGTCAGGTGCTGGCGCATACCCGTGAGGATGGCCCGCTCCACCAGCCGCCCGACCAGCGGGTAGTGGATCACCAGATCGCCCTGCACCACCTGCTCCGTCCGATCGGGGCCTGACTCCTCGAAGCGGTAGGAGCCGGCGCACTCCATCCGGTCCACGTAGTGCTCCGGGACCATCCGGAACTCGGTGTAGTGCTCGGCCCGATGCACCGTCGACTCCTCGACCCACGTGATCTTCTCGGGATCGAGGACCCGCCGGACCGCCGGGGCCAGGTCGGCCTGGAGGGCGTAGTGGATGCGCAGGCGCACCTGGTCACCGTCCTCCTCGATCGAGAGCACCTCGGGCGGGCGGAGGTTGGGGAGGGTCCCCAGCTCGGCGTAGAAGGCGGGGTCGACGAAGGCAGTCTCCACCAGCTCCCGCGGGGCGGCGATGCTGGTCGAGACCCGGAAGCGCACCCGGGAGAGGATAAGGGTGGGCTCGGCTATCGTGAGCGACCCCGGCGGCGTGGCCGAGTGGCTTAGGCAAGGGCCTGCAAAGCCCTGTACCCGGGTTCGATTCCCGGCGCCGCCTCTCCCTGGTCAGGGCCTATGTCGCCCTGCTCTCCCTGGTCGCGGCATGTTTCGGGGATGCGGCCAACAGCGGCCAGGGCATGTCAGCATTGACCGTTATCGCGTGTCACGAACAGGTCACGGCGGTCTCGCATGTCACGAACGTGTCACGCCGACGGTGCGACCGAAGCCGGAACCGGCGCACCGGCCGACGACCGCCGAGAGTGATCCGCACGACTCGAAGCCTTGGCTACCCGGATTCCCGTCAGGACCCGGTGAGCCCCGCATGGAAGGCTCGAACGGCCAGAACTGCATCCGTGCGAAGCTGGGCGTCGTCTGCGCCCGGATCGTCGATCAGGCGCTGGCGGGCGTACGCGGCGGGTCCCTGATGGTCCGGATGTTCGAAGTTCGCCAGCAGGTCGTCGAGCGCGGTGCGGATGCTGCCGACGAACTGCCCCTCGAACCGAAACCGCGTGGCTCTCGCAGCCTGATCTGGACCACCGAGGTCGTTGTGCAGCAGGACGAAGGCGATGTCGTACCAGTCCTTTTCGTGGCGCCGGCCATAGGCGGCTGCCGTCTTCGCCAGGAGGAAGCCCGCCGTGCCGGCCACGTTGACCGAGACCTCGTAGGGCATGCCACCGATACGTGCGCGCATGCTGATCGGCGCGAAGTCCTGGGCAGCGAAACCGGTACCCCGCAGGTTCACCGCTCCGAGGCGGTCACATTCGTCGAACGCGACCGTCGCTTCCTGAGCGGCGTAGTCGAGGTCGGCGAGGAGCTCGAATTTCACCACAGCGCGCCGGCCGTCAACTTCGGCCTGCCAGCGCCAGATGTCCTTCGGGTCGACCTCGAACTCGGCATTGGCAAGTGCCTGCTCCAGCCGGCGCGCCTGGACGGCGCCCGCTGCTATCTCCAGGTTGACCTGCACGTCGACATCTGTGGTCCCAGCGTGAATCACGCCACTCGATGAACAGAGAAGCTCGGGTACCAGGCCACCCAACAGAACGAACTCGGGCGTGCCGCCGTAGTGGTGCACGACCCTGACGAGCGCCTCCTCGGCCAGCCGTCGGGCCGTCCTTGACCGGACGGGTTCGTCAGCCACCGCTGAGCTCCCGGAGGTGCTCGGCGGCCTCCTCGCCGCGTACCCCGATGTCGCGGAGGTCCGCGTACACCCGGGGCCACGGCGCGACCCGGATGCCCCCGACATCAGTGGACAGGCTCCGAGAAGTGGCGGTGGGGAAGGGTCGGAGGATCAGGCGCCCGCCCTCCATCGGCTCCACGCCCGCCGACATGGCG
>DASUHN010000163.1 GCA_036273495.1 Acidimicrobiales bacterium
GAATGACGTCGACGTTGACCAGCTCGAAGCCCATCGCCTCGGAGTAGAAGCGGTGGGTGGCCTCCAGGTCCCGGGTTGCCACTGCCACGTGGTGAAAAGACATCTCGTCCCCCTTCCGGGCCCGCCTCGGCCCCGGACCCCGAGATTGCCACAATCCAGGACGGCCAGCGGCGACGAAGCACCGGCGCCATCGGAAACCGATGAACTCGCCATCAGGAGGCTCACCAATGTCGCTCGTAAAGCTCCTTCCCGCCTGGTTCCACGCCGTGGCGGACTATGCGGTCGGCGCCCTGCTGATCGTCGTGGCGGTGGCCGTCGGGGGCTCTGACGGGGCCGTGGCGACGGGAGTGGTCGTCGGTGCCACCGTCCTGGGCGTCAGCATGCTCACCCGCTATCCGCTCGGGGTGGTGAAGGTGCTGCCGTTCCCCGTGCACTCGGGCGGGGACTACCTGGCGGCGGCGCTGCTGCTGAGCGCGCCGTGGGCGCTCAACTTCTCGTCGGGTGACGGCGGCCTCACCGCCTTCTACGTGGCGGCGGGCATAGCCGTCCTGGCCGTCAGCCTGGTGACCAACTACCAGTACAGCCCCCGCCGGGCGCTGGCGCCGCGCACCGCCGGGCCGGCCGTCACCGCCTGACGCAAGTACGAATGGAAGGTCAGCGTGCCCGCATGCTGACGGGCGCGCTGACCTCCTCGAAGAAATCGTTTCCCTTGTCGTCGACGACGATGAAGGCGGGGAAGTCCTCGACCTCGATCCGCCAGACCGCTTCCATCCCCAGCTCCGGGTATTCCAGGACCTCCACGTGCCGGATGCAGTCCTGGGCCAACCGGGCGGCGGGACCGCCGATCGACCCCAGATAGAAGCCGCCGTGGGCGGCGCACGCCTCGGTGACGGCCCGGGAGCGGTTGCCCTTGGCCAGCATGACGTGGGAACCGCCCGCCGCCTGGAACCGCTCGACGTAGGAGTCCATGCGCCCGGCGGTGGTGGGCCCGAACGATCCCGACGCGTAGCCCTCTGGAGTCTTGGCCGGGCCGGCGTAGTAGACGCAGTGGTCCCGCATGTAGGCAGGCATCGGCTCTCCCGCCTCGAGGCGCTCGGAGATCTTGGCGTGGGCGATGTCCCGGGCCACGACCATCGGGCCGCTCAGCGAGAGCCGGGTCTTCACCGGATAGCGGGTGAGCTCGGCGCGGATCTCGGCCATGGGACGGGACAGGTCGAGGCTCACCACGCCCGAGGCCAGGTCGGACTCACCGGGCTCGGGCAGGTACTGGGCGGGATCGGTCTCCAGCTGCTCGAGGAAGGCCCCCTCCGAGGTGATGCGAGCCAGCGCCTGGCGGTCGGCCGAGCACGAGACCGCCAGCGCCACCGGGCACGACGCGCCGTGGCGGGGGAGGCGGATCACGCGGACGTCGTGGCAGAAGTACTTGCCGCCGAACTGGGCGCCGATCCCGAAGCTCTGGGTGAGGGCCAGCACCTCGGCTTCCAGCTCCTCGTCGCGTATGGCGTGCCCGGAGGGGTCTCCGCTGCGGGGCAGCGTGTCGAGGTAGCGCGCCGACGCGTACTTGGCGGTACGCAGGGCCAGCTCCGCCGACGTGCCGCCGATCACCAAAGCCAGGTGGTACGGAGGGCAGGCGGCCGTCCCCAGGGTCCGCAGCTTCTCGTCGAGCCAGTCCCGCAGCCGGGTGGGGGTCAGCAAAGCCTTGGTCTCCTGGAACAGCAGGCTCTTGTTGGCCGAGCCGCCGCCCTTGGCCATGAACAGAAGCTCGTACTCGGCGCCGCCCGTCGAGTGGATCTCGACCTGGGCCGGCAGGTTCGAGCCGGTGTTGACCTCCTCCCACGTCGTGATCGGGGCCATCTGGGAGTAACGGAGGTTGAGCTGGCTGTACGCCTCGTACACGCCGTGGCTGATGGCCTCCTCGTCCGTGCCGCCGGTCAGCACCAGCTCTCCCTTGTGCCCGCTGACGATGGCCGTCCCCGTGTCCTGGCACATCGGCAGCACGCCACCGGCAGCCACGCACGCGTTCTTGAGGAGATCGAGGGCCACGAAGCGGTCGTTGGCCGACGCCTCGGGGTCGTCGAGGATCCGGCGCAGCTGAGCCAGGTGGCCGGGGCGCAGGAGGTGGGAGATGTCGCGGAACGCCTCGCGCGTCAGCGCGGTCAGGACCCCCGGGTCGACCTCCAGGAACCGGCGCCCACCAGCGTCGAGGGTCGCGATCCCGTCACTGGTGATCAGCCGCCACGGCGTGCCGGGGTGGTGGTGGTCGATGGGCAGCAGCTCGGTGAACGAGAACTCCGGCACGGCCGCGACCCTAGCGGCGCAGGTAGGCTGCAGACTCATTCCGAATGGTCGTGGGGACGGGCTGACTGTCGAACGTCAAGTCAGAAGGCCGCCAGCAGCGAAGGACACCGATGAGCTCGACAAGAGACCTACTGGCGCCTCGACAGGACTGGAAGCCGGTGCTCACGACGGCCGCGGTCCTGGCGGGGGTGTTCATCGGCTTGGCGCTGGTTCTGGCTCTCATCGGATTTGGTGTCGTCGGACGCCATGGCGGCGGCGCCATCCAGGGTTGGGACGATGCCGTCGGCCGTTGGTTCTCCCACCATCGCAGTCATCTGGTGAGCGCCTCGAAGGTCGTCGCCAAAGTCCTTGATGCGGGACCGCTCGGTCTGATCGTCATCGTGATAACACTGGGCCTGCTCCTCCGACGCCAGGGTGCGCGCTCTCTTATCCCCCTAGGCGGTTACCTGGGCGGTGAGGGCCTCGTCTACCTCACCCGGGCATACATTCACCGGCCCCGCCCGGTCACCGCGGTCTACCCGGCACCGGGGTCGATACCGGGTGTCCATGAGACGAGCTACTCGTTCCCCTCCGGGCATGCGACCGGCGCGGCGGCCACCCTCATCTGCCTGGCAGGTCTGGCCGCGATCACCTGGCGGATCTGGTGGCCGTGGCTGATCGGGATCCTTGCCGCCATCGCAGTGGGCGGATCGCGGCTCGTCCTGGGGGTGCACTGGTTCAGCGACGTGGCCTTTGGACTGGTCGTCGCCGTACCCCTCGCTGTAGTTGTCACCTCAGTGTTGGCCGACCTGGAGTGGCCCTTCCCCTGGCTGAGGCCCCGCCCGCCGACCCGATGACCCAATGGCCAGAACCGGTCGGAGATCCGCCGGTCGGGTACCGCCCGGCTCCGAGGTGGCCGTGACCATCCGGTTCTCGCTCCAACCGCGGTCGTTCGCGGCGCCAGGCTCAGGGTGCCGCCCAGTCCTAACGTTCGGGCGTGGATGGCCTTGTCGTGGTGGCCGACGGCCCGGGGACCCCGGCGCTGGACCCGGTCGCGGCGGCCCGCGCCGCTGGCGTTGACGGGGGCGGCCTGCTCCTCGGCTGGCTCGTGGACCGGCGGCCGTGGATCGACTCGCTCGGAGACCGGCGGGCGCTGACCTACCAGCCGGCCAACGCGCTGGCGGAGGCAGCGCGAACCGGGCGGGTGAGCTACCTCCCGGTGCGGCTGGCGTCGATCCCCGCTCTCCTGGCCGGGCCGCTGGCGCCGGCGGTCGCGGTCGTGACCGGCGTGGCCCGGGGGGCGGGTTTCGCCTTCGCCGACTGTGTGGGCTACGCCGACAGCGCCGCCCGCCGGGCCGGGGCGGTCGTGGTCCAGGTGGCCGACGGTCCCGACCTGGGCGGCCCGGCGATCGAGGGCCCGGTGGCAGCGGTGGTCGACGGCGGGGAGCGGGCCCTGCCCCCTCCCGATCGGGAGGGCACTCCGCTCGATCGGCGCATAGCCGAGGCGGCGGCAGCGCTCGTGCCCGAGGGGGCGACGGTCCAGTACGGCCTGGGGCGCCTGCCGGAGGCGGTGGTGCGGTCGCTCTCGGTACCGGTGGCGGTCGTCTCGGGGCTGGTGACCGACGCCCTGGCCCACCTGGCCGACGCGGGTCTCCTGGTGGGGACGGCGCTGGC
>DASUHN010000164.1 GCA_036273495.1 Acidimicrobiales bacterium
GGCCTCCTCGCCCACGCCGGCACCCGGGAGGGCGTCGAGGACCTGGACCGCCTGCGGGCCGCGCTGGGAGACGAGCGCCTCACCTTCTTCGGCCACTCCTACGGGACCTATCTCGGCGCCCTGTACGCCGACGCCTACCCGCAGCGGGTCCGGGCGGTGGTGCTCGACGGGGCCCTCGACCCCTCGCTCGACCTGACCCAGGAGGTGGAGGCCCAGGCGGTGGGCTTCGACCGGGTGCTCGGCCAGTTCCTCTCGTGGTGCGCGGCCGGCCCCTCGGCGTGCGGCTGGAGCCCGGGCGGGGATCCCGCCGCCGCCTTCCGGGCCCTTCTCGCCTCCGCCCGCCGGCGGCCGCTGCCCGCGGGAGGGAGCCGGCAGATGGGATCGGGCGAGATCTACGAGGCGGTGGAAGGGGTCATGTACTCCCCGTCGCGCTGGCCCTCGCTGGGCCGGGCGCTGGGCGCCGCCGCCGCCGGCAACGGGGCGCCGGTCGTGGCGCTGTCCGACGGCTACCTGAACCACGGCGGCCCCAACGGGGCCGACGCCTTCGAGGCCGTCACCTGCGCCGACCATCCCGCCCCGACCGACCCGGCCGCCTACCCGGCCCTGGCCGCCCGGCTCGCCGGACCGGCCCCGGTGTTCGGGCCCGTGTTCGCGTGGGGGGAGCTGACCTGCGGGCTGTGGCCGGAGCCCCCGACCGGACGCCCCCATCCGGTCCGGGCGGCGGGCTCGCCGCCGATCCTCGTGGTGGGAACGACCTCCGACCCGGTGACCCCGGCGGCCTGGGCCCGGTCACTGGCGGCCCAGCTGCAGCACGGCGTCCTGCTCATGCGCCAGGGCCAGGACCACGTGGCGTACTTCTACTCCGCGTGCGTGCGGAACCGGGTCGACGGCTATCTCCTCAGCGGGACCACCCCGCCGCCGGGCACGCTCTGCGCGACCTGAGCCGGGGCCGGGGCCGGGGCCGACCGGTCCGGGGCGGCGGCCTTGGTGGTGGCCGCCGTCTCCTTGACGATGGGCTGGGCCAGGAGCCACAGGCTGGTCATGGTGTAGGCGACCATGGCCACGATCCAGGGCCACTCGGAGCGCTTGGCCTCGACGCGTGTCCGCGTCACCCGGGCCAGGTGCCGGTGGGCCACCACCACGGCGGCGATGTGCACCAGGACGATCAGCGCCACCTGGAAGTACCAGATGGCCGCCGCCGGCACCGGCTGGCGGTGGATCTCGTAGCTGTCGTTGAACGGGGCGGGCAGCCACTGCCATCCGTCGATGCCGAAGGGGTTGCCGGCCAACGGGATCAGCAGCTGCCCGTTGACGAGCAGGTAGTCGAAGTTGTGGGCGACCAGGTACCCGAAGGCGATCGGCAGGAGTGACGGGATGAGGGCCACCACCGTGCGGTTGAGCCGGCCCGACAGCCGGCCCACCTGACGCACGGCGCGGGAGAAGGTGCCGAACACCAGCCACGCCAGGACGACCAGGGTGAGGAACGAGGCCTCGGCCAGGACCACGTAACGGGCCGAGCCCACCGAGAAGCTCGGGGGCAGCTGCAGCTCGAGGCGCTTCCACACCGGGGTGGCCAGGAGGCCGTCGAAGGTCACCGACATGAGGAGGAGGAACACGAACGTGATCCGGCTCACGGTCGGCTCGAACGCCTGGTCCAGTCCGCCGAGGAACCCCTGGCGGCCGGGCCGGGAGAACCGCCACCAGCCCAGCCGACCCCACGTGGAGTACAGGACCGAGAACATCTCGCCCCGGGCCAGCCACGCCTCGGCGCCGAAGAACAGCCCGGCCAGAACGTTCAGAACGGCGTAGCCGAGCAGGCCCACGCCGGTGACGATCGGGCGGGTGGCCCACCCGTTGTAGATCAGCTCCCCCGACGCCACCAGGAAGAAGATCACCGTGGCCGGCCACCAACCCAGCCCCGCCGGCCACTGCACCCGCTCGGGGCTGCCCAGGACCGCCCGGCGCAGGCCGTCGCGGTCGGCCAGGCGCGCCAACACGGCGAAGGGGTTGATCCACGGCGTCCAGTCCCCCACCACGCCACACGAGATCGGGACGGCGATCCACAGGATCAGCCAGAACGCGGTGGGGACGATGTTCTCGGGGATCTCCTGGGACCCGACGATCCCCGCCACGACCAGGAGGCCCAGCACCAGCACGCCGATGGCCGCCGGCACGGCGCGGTTGCGGCGCACGAAGCTCCCGTCCAGGGCCTCCGAGCCCTCCGGCTGCGTCACCTCCCGGGGCAGCACCAGGAGGAACGAGAGGAACACCACCGCCGCCCCGCCCGTGACGTAGTACACGAGCGGAACCGGGAGGTCGTACCGCGCTCCGAAGGCGTGAGCCAGGATCGGCACGGCGGCAGGCTACCGGCGTCCCCCGCCTCGCCAGTGGCACCCGGGCCCGGATAGAAAGGCGGTGCTGGGCGGGCACGGGAGGACACATGACCAGACGTCGGGGTGCCGTGGTGGCGGTTGGGGTCGGAGCGGCGGCGGTGCTGGCTCTGTCGTCGCTGCTGGTGGCGACGCGGGGCAACGCGGGCACGCGTCCGTTGACCGTCGGAGCGGTGTTCCCGGTTCGGGGCATGCAGTCCGCCCTCGGTCTCGAGGAGCTGCGCGGCGTGCGCATCGCCGCCCAGATGGTCAACCAGGACGGTGGGGTGGGAGGCCGGCCCGTCCAGCTGGCCGTGCGCGACCTCGAGACCCGGCAGCAGGCGGCGGGCGCGGTCGCGGCGGTGAAGGCCGCCGGCGCCCAGGTGGTGGTGGGGGCGTTCTCGTCGCAGCTGTCGATGCCCGCGGCCGCCGCCGCTGCTCACGACGGCATCGTGTACTGGGAGGCCGGCGCCGTCGTCGACCGGCTCACCGGCAGCTCCCCGCTGGTGTTCCGCATCGGGGCGACGGGTGGGGATCTCGGGGACAACTCGGGGCGGTTTGCCGCCACCGTTCTGTCGCCGCGCCTGGGTCTCACGCCGCAGCACACCCGGGTGGCCGTGCTGTACGAGAACGACGCCTACGGGCAGTCGGTCGCGGACGCGTCGCTGGCGTCGGCGCGCGCCGCGGGCATGCCGATCGTGGCCCGCATGGCCTACGACTACTACGCGCCGCACTGGTCGTCGGTGCTGGCCCAGCTGGCCACCGTGCACCCCGACGTGCTGATCCTGGCGTCGTACATCCCCGACGGGATCGCCTTCCGGCGGGCCATGCTCGCCAGCGGCCTGCACGTCGGGGCCATGATCGGCTCGACCATGGCCGAGTGCGGCCCCACCTTCGGCAACGAGCTCGGGCCCCAGGCCGTCGGTGTGTTCGCGTCCGACCGCCCCGAGGGCGGGTTCAACGCCGACGCCCTCAACTCGGTGGGGGCGGCGGCCTACGCCCGGCTGACGGCGGCGTGGAAGGCGCAGACCGGTGAGCCCGCGCCGAGCGAGGAGGGCCTGGCCGGGTTCTCGGCCGGATGGGCGTTGTTCCACTACGTCTTGCCCCGCGCCCACGACCTCGACGCCGCCGGCGTGGCGACCGCCGCCCGCACGCTGACCCTGCCGACCGGCACCCTGCCCAACGGCGCCGGGGTGCACTTCGGGACCGGCGCCCAGCTGGGCCAGAACACCCTGGCGGCGGCGGTCATCTGGCAGTGGCAGTCCTCCGGCCACAGCGTCGTGGTGTGGCCTCCTACCTACGCCACCGGGACGCCCCGGCTCATCCCCCTACCGGCGTGACCGCCCCGGCGCCGGCCTCCGCCCCGGCGCGCCGCGCCCCTGGTGGGCGGCAGCCGGGCCTGCTCCTCGCCGCCCTGGGGCTGGCGGTGGCGCTGCGCGCCGTGAGCACCCCGGCCTTCGTGGCCGTCCTGGCCGGGGCGGTCTGGCTCTCGGGCTGGCGCCCGGCCCGCCCGTCGCTTCCCGCCGCGGGCTGGGGCCTGCTGGGCGCGGTCGTGCTCGTCGCCGGTCCCCTGGCCCGGGCGGCGCCGCCCGTCCACGGCTCGGGCCCGTTCCTTCCCTGGGCCCTCGGCGTGGCCCTGGTCGTCGGGGCCGAGGAGGCCTTCCTGCGTGGCGCGCTGTGGCGGGCGTGGGCGCGCCGGGGCGGGGGGGCCGCGGCGCTGGTCGTCACGAGCGGCGGCTTTGCCCTGGTCCACCTGCCGCTCTACGGGTGGAAGGCGCTGCCGCTCGACCTCCTCGTCGGCCTGGTCCTCGGGGGCCTGCGCCTGGCCAGCGGGTCGGTGGCGGCGCCGGCGCTGGCCCACGTGCTGGCGGACTGGGCGGGGTGGTGGCTGCTGTGAGGCGCCGGGCCCGGACCGCGGCGGTGATGGTGCCGGGCGCCCTGCTCCTGGCCGGGTGGGCGGCGGGGCTGTTCGGCGCCGCCCCACCGCTCTACGACGGTCTGCCCCTGTCCTCCGAGCCGTACCGTTACCTGAAGCCGCCGCCGGGCTTCGCCACCACCCCGGCGCCCACCTCGGCCTCCGAGACGGTCACCGTCACCGGTGCCGCCGGCGCCCAGACGGTGGAGCTGTCGACCACCGAGACCCCGCCCCAGGCCACGATCATCTTCTCGACCGGCGCCTTCTCCGCCCCGGCCGCGGAACGGATCGTCCTCCGTGTCGCTCCCGTGACCCTCCCGGCGCAGCCGGCGCAGCCGGCGCACGGGAGCATCGACGGCAACGTCTACAGCTTCACCGCCACCGGTCCCGGCCCGGGTGGAGCGCCGCAGGCGGTGAACGTCGCCGCCGGGCAGGTCATCACCCTGGCCCTGCGCGCCACCGGGGTGGCGGGGTCCCCCATGCTGGAGCGGTTCGATTCGGGGTCGTGGCGGCCGCTCGCCACCACCCACGTGCCCCCTTCCGAGTACTCGGTGACGACGGACCGGTTGGGGGACTTCGCCCTGATTCTTCCGCCCGGCTCGGGCGGGGGCGGCGGGGGCGGTGGCGCGGTCATCGGCGGGGTCATCGGCGGCGTGCTCGTCGTGCTGGGCGCGGCCATCTTGCTGATCCGCCGCTCGCGCCGCTGACGCGCGCGGGCGATTGCCTGGCCTCGCGCACCTCGGTTTTGGCAAAGTGTGCACGCCGTGAGTTGGCGTCCGCGCCTA
>DASUHN010000165.1 GCA_036273495.1 Acidimicrobiales bacterium
TAGAAGTCCCCGATGGCTCCGCTCCCCGTTCCCCGCTCCGCCATACCCCCTCCTTCGAGTGGTCCCCACACGCGACGTGCGCCCGGTGCCGAAGGGGGGAGCCTACCGATCGGTAGGGTGGACCGAGGATGGCGTTGACCCCCCCTGACCGGCCGGAGGTCTCCGCTCTACCGCCCGGAGCGGAGCCGCCCGCGGCGGCCGATCCGGGGCTGCGGCTGCGCCGGGTGCGGCGGTGGGCGGCCATCGGGATGGCCCTCGGGGCCCTGGTCGATCTGATCTCGGCGGTCACCCCGCCGTTCCGCAGCCGCCTCGAGTCGCTGCACGACTGGGTGCCCCTCTCGGTCTCCGAGGGCGCTGGCGCGGTGGTGGCCCTGGCCGGCCTGTCACTTCTGTTCCTGGCCCGCGGGGTCAGGAGGGGCCAGCGTCGGGCCTGGCTGGTCAGCGTGGTGGTCCTCGCCGTGTCGTGCGTCCTGCACCTCCTCAAGGGCATCGACTTCGAGGAGACCGTCGTGTCGCTCGCCGTCCTCGCCTTCCTGCTGGTCAACCGATCGTCGTTCGCGGCCCGCTCCGACCGCCCGTCGTTGCGATGGGCGTTCGCCACCCTCTGCATCGGCGCCTTGCTCGCCGTCGCCGTCGCGGTGGCGGCGGTCGAGGTGACCATGGCGCTCGACAGGGACACGACGGCCCTGCCGTTCTTCCGGGCGGTGGAGGCGGTCGGCGGCCGGCTGGTGGCGGCCCACCTCGTCCCGCTGCCCCGGCGCCTCGACCTGTTCATCACCCCGGCCCTCACCGCTGTGACCTTCGGTGTCGTCACCGCCGTCCTCTACCTGGCCTCGCGGCCCGTGGTCGCCCGGCACGGACCACCGGAGGACGAGGTGGGGCGGGCCCGGCACTCGGTGGGGAGGTGGGGGCACGGGACACTGGACTACTTCGCCCTGCGGAGCGACAAGAGCTTCTTCTTCTCCGGAGAGACGCTCGTCGCCTACGGCGTGTACGGCGGGGTATGCCTCGTCTCCCCCGACCCGATCGGGCCCGACTCCGAGCGGGACGAGGCCTGGGCCGCCTTCGGGGCCTTCGCCTACTCGCACGGGTGGTCGCTGGGGGTCATGGGGGCCGGCGAGGACTGGCTGCCGGTCTACCGCCGCGCCGGCATGCACGACATGTACGTCGGCGACGAGGGCGTGGTCGACGTGACCCAGCTCGACCTGTCCGGGGGCCGCCACAAGAGCCTGCGCCAAGCGGTCAACCGGGTGGCCAAGTACGGCTACACCGTCACCTTCCACGATCCCCGGGCCCTCGACCCGGACCAGCGGGCCGCCGTCGAGTCGGTGATGGACAAGAGCCGCCGGGGCGAGGTCGAACGGGGTTTCTCGATGACCCTGGGCCGCCTGTTCGACCCTGACGACCGCGATCTGCTGCTGGCCGTGGCGTGGGGCCCGGACGGGGCGCCGGTGGCGTTCTGCCAGTACGTCCCTGCCCCCGGCATCAACGGCTACTCCCTGGACCTGATGCGGCGCGACGCCGGCGATCATCCCAACGGCCTCATCGACTTCCTGATCGTGGAGACGGCCCGCTACCTGAAGGAGCGGGGGCTGCGCCGGCTGGGGCTCAACTTCGCCACCATGCGCGCCGTGCTGGCGGGCGAGTCGGGGGACAACGTCGCCCAGCGGGTGGAGCGCTGGGTCCTCAAGCGGCTGTCGGGGAGCATGCAGATCGAGTCGCTGTGGCGGTTCAACGCCAAGTTCGACCCCGAGTGGCTCCCCCGCTATCTGGTGTACGACGCTCCCGAGCACCTGCTGCCGATCGGGATGGCGGTGGCGCGCGCCGAGTCGTTCTGGGAGCTCCCCCTGATCGGGCGCTTCCTGGTTCCGAGCGCCTAGTAGCCCGGGCCGGTCCCCGGGACCTCCCGACCCGTCAGAACATGTCCACTCGCAGCCGGGTCAGGCGGACCGACGCGATCAGCCACCGGCCGCCCACCTTCTCGTAGGTCTCGTGGTAGTGGCCGAAGCCGTGCAGCCCACCGGTCGTGCCGTCCGGGCCCGGCCAGCGGAGCAGGTCCTCCAAGGCCCAGATCCCCTCGGCGGTCGTCTCGCCGGTAACGGTGATCTCGGGCATGTGCCCGTGGTGGACGGCCACCATGCCCTCGACCGATCGACGCACGTAGGCGGAGATGTCCCGCGGTCCCCGGCTGGTGGCATCGGGCAGCGGATCCCCTCCGGCGGCCTCGGCCATGTCCATGACCGCATCGGGATCGAAGACC
>DASUHN010000166.1 GCA_036273495.1 Acidimicrobiales bacterium
CCGGGAGCTGGCCCTCAGCCGGATGCAGGCCGAGGCGCAGCGCGACAACGCGGCGGGCATCGTCGGCGTGCGGACCGAGGTCTACAACCACGTGTGGGGGGAGCACGCCACCGAGTTCCTGGCCCTCGGCACCGCCATCCGTCCCCTCGAGGGGGCGCCCCAGCTGACCAAGCCGTCGCTGGTGCTCGGGATGGACCGGTAGCGCCCTCAGAGGGAGAGGCGGCTCACGCTGATCAGCCCCGCCGCCAGGCGGGACATGGCGAAGAACGGTCAGCCCGGCGTAATCCGGCGCTGCGCCAGCTTCCAGCTGCCGTCCACCCGCCGGAACAGGTCGTGGTAGTGGCCGACGATCCGGATGGTGGGCGCGGTGGCGGTGTCGGCCGCGAGGAGGAAGTAGGAGTCCGATACGGCGCCGTCGGGCCCTTCGAAGCGGACCGCCTGGGTGGTGATGACGTGACGGGTGCCGGTGCCGGGGCCCTGCTGGCCGGCCAGCCGGCGCTCCCGGGCCCCGGCCTGGATGTCGGCCCGGCCCCGGCGGTCGTTCCCGGGCATCTCCCAGGACGCGTCGGCCGTGAACAGGTCGAGGTACTCGTCGAGGTCGTCGGGCCCGCTCGCGTCGGCCAGGTGGGCCAGCCGGGCCACCACGTTGCGGATCTCCATCTCGTCGGCCAGGCGCCGCAGGGCGTCGGGGCCCGGGGCGTCGGCTGCGGCCATCGATCCTCCTGTCCGCCGGTCAGGAGGATCCTGGCCCCGTCAGGCGATCAGTATCCCCCGTAGCCGCCGGACGTCGTGCTGCTCTGGCTGGTGGCCGCCTTGATGGGCTGGCCGTTGGTGCCGAGCACGTACCACGTGCCGCCGAAGCTGGTGATCCCCTCACCCTTCGCCATGCCCGGGCCCGAGTCCCCCGCGTAGGTGTAGAGGGGCCAGCCGCCGTAGGTGACGTAGAGGCTGCCGCTGGCGTCCTTCACCGCCGAGAGCAGCGACGCCTGGAGGCCGGATCCCGCTGTGGCGGAGGTGACGCCTTTCGGCAGCTCGGTGTCGGGCCAGACCTTGGTGCACCCGTTGTCGTCGGTGCAGGTGATCTTGCCGCCCTGCTCCGAGGTGAGCATGTAGAGCGTCCGGCTGCTGCTGTCGACGAGCACGGTCCCGACGCCGGGCACCGCGGCCGAGTCGATCGTGACGCCCCCCGCCTGCCCGCTGGCCGGGGCGGCGCTCGACGACGAGGTGGTCGACCCCCCGCCGGAGCCGGCCGAGGCGGTCCCGGAGGTCGAGCTGCCGCAGGCGGCCAGGAGGCCGGCCGACCCGGCCGCCACCGCGCCGAACAGGGCCGTCCGCCGGAGGTGAGTGTGCTTGTTCAACCGGTGTCTCATCGGGTCTTGGCTCCCTTTGCTCAGTTCGCCCACCGGGCGCCGATTCCCTACAGATACGGCGCGAACCCGGCCTGCGGTTCGATATCGGCGTGCCTTTCTATCTCCAACTAGAGTTGGTTATAGTACAACGAGCCGACCTGAGCAGGAGGGCTTCGACGCCATGACCGACTTCGCCGCACCCATCGAGGAGGCCGCCGGGCCCCCGCACCTCTCGGTCGTTCCCGACAGCGGCCCTATCGACCACGCCCGGGCCGAAGCCGCCGTGGCCGACCTCCTGGGCGCCCTCGGCGTCGACCTCACCGACGAGTCGCTGTCCGGGACGCCCCGGCGGGTGGCGGCGGCCTACGCCGAGCTGTTGAGCCCCCGCCCCTTCCGGCTCACCACCTTCCCCAACGACGAGGCGTACGACGAGCTGATCCTGACCCGCGACATCCCCTTCCAGTCACTGTGCGCCCACCACCTGCTTCCGTTCGCCGGGGTGGCCCACGTCGGCTACCTGCCCGGGCCCCGCCTTCTCGGCCTGTCCAAGCTGGCCCGGGTGGTCGAGCACTTCTCCCGGCGCCTGCAGGTCCAGGAGCGCCTCACCAGCCAGGTGGCGGGATGGCTCGACGAGAACCTCGGGCCCAAGGGGGTGGGTGTGGTCATGGAGGCCGAGCACACCTGCATGACCATCCGCGGGGTGCGCGCCCCGGGCAGCCGGACGGTGACCTCGGCCCTGCACGGGCTGGTGCGCGACGACCCCCGCACCCGGGCCGAGTTCCTGGCCCTCGTCGGGCGGCCCTCGTAGCTCCGGCGCCCGGACGATGACCCCCTCCACCAGTCCCGGCACCTGCCTCGAGTTCGTGAGCTACGAGCGCCGGGGTGAGCCCGGCCTCCTGCACCGGGCGGCCGAGTGGCTCGAGGACAACCCCGACGCCGAGCTGATCAGCATCGACGTCGTGCCACCCGGCCTCATGGCGCACGAGACCTTCCTGCGCATGGTCGTGGTGCAGGAGGCTCCGGAACCGGGCGCCGAGCACCCGGCGGAAGGCGACCGGCTGATCCGTCGTTAGACGACTCAGAGGACCGACGGATCAGAGGACTACAGCAGGTGGCGGATCCAGTGGGTGGCGGCGGCGCCGAGGGTCACGATGACGATGACCCCGGCGATCTCGATCACCTCTCCGATGACCACCAGCAGGAGGTCACTCAGCAGGATCCCGCCGCACACGAGCACGGCGGCCACTCCCGGGATGGTGTCGAGGCCCGAGAACGGCGGCGACAGCAGGGCCGTGAAGCTGGTGGCCACCAGTGACAGCCCGAGGAGGCGCTGGACGGGACGGCGCCGGAGCAGGCCGGCCCCGCGCGGCCGGGAGAAGCGTTCGAGGCGCCGGATCCACCGGCCGACCAGGGGGATGGCCTTGTCGGTGGCGAGGGCCCCGAGCTGGCGCTCCCGGAAGCGGCGGGGCAACCAGATGGTCGTGCGCCCGAGGACCATCTGCAGGCCGAGGAGGGCGGCGATCACCTCGAAGACGTGGCTGATCCCTCCCGTCGGCAGCGGCAGGGCGGGCACGAACATCAGCAGCAGGATCGCCACGGCAAACGACTTCTCGCCGAAGGTCCCGCCCAGGCTGCCCAGGGTCTTCGGCCCCTCGGCCCGCAGCCAGTCCTCGAGCTCGGTCGAGAAGGGCTTCGTGTCGGCGTCGGTGTCTGCTTCCCCTTCCGCTGGCGCTTCCGCCGCCACCTCCGGTGACGGGGCCGGGTCGGGTCGACCATCCGGTCGCTCGCTGCCGGGCGGGTCCATGACGCCTGATTAGCACCCCGATGATCGGAGGGGGGCCCGGCTCCCACCCCCGTCCGGCGCTAAAGCGTCGGACCGCCCCATCCGACACTCGGTCGTGGACCCGATCGGGTTGGATTCGTCGCGCGACCAGGCGCCGGGGGACGAGGCGGCGCGGGCCAGGTGTCCCCACTGCGACGCCCAGCTCGACACCGGCCTCGACTGGTGCTCCCTGTGCCTGAAGCCGGTCGGCCCCGGCGCCACCCGCCGCGCCGTGTTCCGACCGGCTGTCCCGGCGCACCCGGGCGGGCCGGGACCCCTCCACATGGAGGTCCTGTCGACCCCGCGCCCCGGCGACGGCCGCAAGGGCGTCACCATCGCCGTCTTCGTCATCCTGCTCAACGTCGTCATCCAGGGCCTGGTGCTGTCCTGGGCCGGAGGCGGGAGGGTGGCCAGCGACACGGCCATCACCGTCGCCATCTGGGCCGGCCTCGTCTTCTACGGCATCGTGGCCGTGGTGGCCCTCAAGGGCCTTTCGGAGAGCACCATCAGCCCGGTGTGGACGCGGGGCAACCCCCGCCACGCCCTGCTCATCGGCGCCTCGGTCGGGGCCGTCCTGTCGACCATCCTCGTGACGGCCCAGCGTCTGGCCGTCGGCCATCTCATCGGTGACCCGGTGGCCCGGCTGATCGTCTCGGACGGGACCCCGGTCCGGGTGATCGAGGCCATCCTCGTCATGGTCGTCGCCGCGCCGGTGGTGGAGGAGATCGTCTTCCGCGGCATCCTGCTCGAGTCGCTGCGCCACCGGGGGGAACGACTGGCCCTGGTGGTGTCGTCGGTTCTCTTCGCCGTCGCCCACCTCAACCCGGCCGAGCTCGTCTACTACACGGCCATGGGCGCCGTGCTCGGCCGTCGCTACCAGCGCCGAGGACTGCGCTGCTCGATGGCGGCCCACGCCGCCTTCAACGGCGCCCTCGTCGTCGTGGCCCTCCTCACCACTCTCGGCCCGGCCCACGCCTACAACGTCGAAGGAGCCAGCTTCCGGCTCCCGTCGGTCTGGCACCACGTCGGGGGCTACCCGACCGGGAGCTTTGCCGGACCCGGTGGATCGGGCCTCAACGTGCGGACCGAGGCTCTGCCCCCCGGTCAGGTCTTCAATCCCGGCCGGGCCGTGGCCCAGGCCGAGAGCGGCCAGGCCCCGCTTCCGGTGGGGATGACGATCACCTCGGCACAGCTGGCCACCTATCCGGCGGGAGAAGGCGTCCTCATGCAGGTCACCGTCGCCAACCAGAGCGGGGAGGTCTTCCTCATCTCCGATGGCGGCGAGCTCTGGATCCTGTCCCTGGCCGGGGAGGGAAGCCCCCGGGCGGAGGGCGACTTCACGGCGATGCTCCAGTCCCTCCGGCTGCCGGCCGGCGCTTCCCCCTCGTCGACCTGACGCCCGCGCTCTAGCGGGGCCGGCTCCCCCGCACCAGCCCGCCCGGGCGCGCCCCGGTCGGCTCACCTTCGGAGAAGGTCTGCACCCCGGCCACCCACGTGGCGGCGTAGCCGTCGACGCGCTGCACGAGACGGCGGCCGCCGGCGGGCAGGTCGAAGACCATCTCGGGCACGTGGAGCTGCAGGGCGTCGAGGTCGACGAGGTTGAGGTCGGCGCGCTTGCCGGCGGCGATGGTCCCCCGGTCGGCCAGCCCGTAGAGGGCGGCGGGCCGGCTGGTCTGCAGGGCCACGGCCTCCTCCACGCCGAGCCGCTCCCCCCGGGAGCGGTCCCGGGCCCAGTGGGTCAGCACGTAGGTGGTCATGCTCGCGTCGCAGATGAGCCCGCAGTGGGCCCCACCGTCCCCCAGGCCGAGGACCGAGCGGGGGTGGGTCATCATCTCGAGGATGGCGTCGTGGCTGCCGTCGAAGTAGTTGGCCAGCGGGGCGAACAACAGGGCCCGCCCGCCGTCCTCGAGCAGCCAGTCGAGCACGACCTCCTCGGGCCGCCTGCCCTCCCGCGCCGCAGTGGCGGAGACGCTGGTCTCCGGCGCCGGCTCGTAGTCCGGCGGGCTCCCGAGGGGGAAGATGGCGTCCCAGCGCGAGATCAGCATGCGCGCCACCGGGCTGTTGGTCGTCGGCTCCTCGGCCAGCAGCCGCTCCCGCAGCGCGGGGTCGGCCAGCCGGGCCACGCGCTCGGCCAGCGGCAGGTCGGCCACGGCCCGGTAGCTGGGATGGGTGATGAACGGGTGCAGCGAGGACTGCAGGCCGAACAGCATCCCCGTCGGGCGGTCGGCCACCTGGGGCACGACGTCGAGGCCGGAGGCGGCCATGCGGTCGGCCTCGGCCAGGGCGGTGCGGTAGGCGGTCAGGTCGGGGGGCGCCTGGGCCAGGCTGTAGGTGACCGGGCCCCCGCACCGGCGGGCCAGCTCGGCCACGAGGGCCTGGCCCTGCTCGCCGGCCACGTTGTCGGCGATCAGCTGGAACACGGCGCCGCCGCCGGCCGCCACCCCGTCGGCCAGGGCCAGCAGCTCGGACTCGGCCGCGGTCGTGCCCGGCACCAGGCCGTGGCGGGAGCTGTGCAGGAAGGTCCGGGAGGTGCTGAAGCCGGCCGCCCCGGCCGCCACCGCCTCGGCCACGACCCGGCCCATCTCCTCCACGTCGGCGGGGGTGGCGTCGTCGTGGGCCCGCTCCCCCATCACGTAGGCCCGCACGGCGGCGTGGGGCACCTGGGCCAGCACGTCGAGCACGCGCGGATGGGACTCGAGGGCGTCGAGGTACTGGGAAAAGCTCTCCCAGTTCCAGTCCAGCCCCTCGTGCAGCGCCGTCCCCGGGATGTCCTCGACCCCCTCCATCAGCTCGATGAGGAAGTCCTCGGCGCCGGGGCGCACGGGGGCGAAGCCGACTCCGCAGTTGCCCATCACCAGCGTCGTGACCCCGTGCCAGCTCGACGGCGTGACCTCGGGGTCCCACGTCACCTGACCGTCGTAGTGGGTGTGCACGTCGACCCACCCCGGCGCCAGCAGGCGGCCGCCGGCGTCGACCTCGACCCGGCCCGACCCCTCCACCGGGCCCACGGCGGTGATGACCCCGTCGTCGACGGCCACGTCCCCGGAGAAGCGGGTGCGGCCGGTGCCGTCGGCAATGTCGGCGTCACGGATCACCAGGTCATGCACGCGAGGTCCTCGCCTTCTTGTCGGGGGCGCCGGTGCCGGCGCCGGCAGTCTTGCCGTTGGCGGACGTAGCCGCCCTCGTCCGGGTCGTGGTCGTGCTGGCCCGCCGGCGGCCCCCACCGGGACCGGAGCGGTTGATGGCCGCCTGGTCGGTGCCGAGGTAGCTGGCCACCACCCGGGGGTCGCGGCGCACCCGGTCGGGTGGGCCCTCGGCGATGACCCGGCCCGACTCCATGGCGTACACCCTGTCCGACACGCCCATGATCAGGGGCATGTCGTGCTCGATGATCAGCACGGCGCAGCCCAGCTCCTCCTGCACCCGGCGGAGGAGGGGGGCGAACGCCTCCGCCTCCCGCTGGGCTATGCCGGCGGTCGGCTCGTCGAGCAGGAGCAGGGCGGGGCGCTGGGCCAGGATCGAGGCGATGTCGACCACCCGCCTGGTCCCGGTCGACAGCTCGCTGGCCCGCTTGTCGCGGTGGGGGCCGAGGCCGAGGGTCGTGGCCAGCCGGTCGACGGCCTCGAGCTTGGCCGCCTCCCGGCGCCGGGACCCGATGCCGAGGAGGGCGGCCATCACCCGGGCCGGATGGTGGCGCTCGACCGCGACCAGCAGGCACTCGTCGACGGTGAGCCCCGGGTACAGGCGGGCGTCCTGGAAGCTGCGCCCCACACCCACGTAGGGGCGCAGCTCGGGAGCCAGGCCGGTCAGCTCCACCCCCTCGACGGTGATCGAGCCCGCCCACGGCTCGACGAAGCCGGAGATGCAGTCCATCAACGTCGTCTTGCCCGCCCCGTTGGAGCCGATCAGGCCGACGATCTCCCCCGCCGCCACCCGCAGGCTGGCCTGGTCGACGGCCACCAGCCCGCCGAAGCCCACGGTCAGATCGCTGACCGCGAGGGCGGCCGTGTCGACAACGGCGGTCTCGGCGACAGTGGTCCCGACGACGGCGTTCCCGGCCCCGGCGCTACCGGCGCCGGAGGGGGCGGCGCTCACGCCTGCACCCGGCCGGCCACCTCACCCGGAGCGGGGCGGTCGAGAGCCACCCGCACCAGGTCGCGCACCGGTGGCAGGACCCGGGGCGGCGGGGGCAGGCCGTCGGCCCGGCGCACCATCCGGGACACGATGGCGTCGCGCCCCGAGTACACCATGCCCGCCACGCCGCGCGGCACGAACATCAGGAACAACAGACCGCCGACGCCGCCGAACAGGAACGAGAACAGCTGGCTCACCTCGCTGCCCTTGGCCAGCACCGGGATGCCGAACACGAACACCGCCCCGAGGATGGCGCCGGGCAGCGACCCCAGCCCGCCGATCACGACCATCGTCAGCATGTTGAAGCTGTCGTCCGGTGAGAAGTCGGTGGCCACGTAGCGCTGGTGGGCGTAGGCGAACACCACGCCGGCGACGGCGGCCATGAACCCGGCGAGGGCGAAGCCGACCAGGCGCGCCCCGGTCGCCGATATGCCCGCCGCCCGGGCCGAGCGGTCGTTGTCCCGCACGGCGATGAGCAGCCGGCCCGGACCGGAGCGCCGGAAGTTCCGCGCCGCCAGGGTGCAGACGGCCAGGACCACCAGGCCGAAGTAGTAGACGCCCTTCTCGCCCTGCAGCCCGCTCGGGCGGGCGATGAACACCCCGGCCGGGTTGCCGACGATGCCGGGCTGCTCGAACAGGTAGCCCTGGGCCAGCACGGCGAAGGCCATGGTGGCCACCGCGAGGAACAACCCCTGGATCCGCACCGCCGGCAGCCCCACCAGCACCGACACGCCGGCGCCGACGGCGCCCACCACGATCGTGAGCAGCCAGAACGGCAGGTGGGCGTCCCCGGCCAGACGCGAGGCGGCGAACGCCCCCGCCCCCACCAGGGCGAACTGCCCCAGCGACACCTGGCCCCCCCACCCGGTCAGGACGCAGAGCGACACCCCGACGATGGCGTAGGTGATCACCACGGTCATGAGGAACGACTTGGCCGAGGTGTCGAGGCCGAAGAACGGCAGCCACGGCAGCACCACGCCGACGGCGGCGCAGACCAGCACCGACCCGGTGCGCAGGCGGCGGACGGATGCGAGGGCGGCCACCCGCCGGGGCAGGGCGGGGGCCTCGGCGCCGAAATTGATGCTTCGCCCCGGGTCGCGGGCAGCGCGGGAGAGCTCGCCCGCCCGCCACAGCAGCGCCGCCATGACGACCAGGAACACGACCAGCTCGACGGCTCCGCCCGACGGGTAGTTGGCGAAGGTGACGGCCTCGAGCACGCCGATCCCGATGCCGGCGGCAAACGAGGTCGTGAGGTTCGTCATGCGCCCGATCAGGGCGGCGCCGAGGGCGCGCACCAGGATGCTGGCACCCGAGCCGCCGACGACGAAGACCGACTGCTTGGGGGCGTCGAGGATGGCGGCGACGGCCGAGATGATCCCGGCGATCAGCCAGACGAGCGTGGACATGCGCCGCACCGAGATGCCGGCCAGCCGGGCGGCGTCGGGGTTCTCGGCCGAGGCCCGGATGGCCTGCCCGTAGGCGGTCAGCCGGAGGAACAGCGACAGGGCCACGGTGACGACCGGGACGACGATGAGGATCAGCACGTCGGCGGCGTCGATGATCAGGTGGCCGACGTGCAGCTGGATGTGGAACGGGACCGGGTAGCCGTGGAGCACGACCTTCGACTGCACCGGGTTGAGCGGCTTGATCAGCCGGGGCACGAGCATGAGCTGGGCCAGGAAGATGCTCGCCACCATCAGCACCAGGCGGGGCGAGGAGAACAGGCGGCGCACCACGGTGAGCTCGGCCAGCATGGCGAGAGCGGCGCCGGCGGCCAGGGCCACGGGCAGGGCCACGAGGTAGGGGAAGCCGGCGTCGAGCACGAGCTTGCCCAGCAGCACCGAGGAGATCAGGCCCATGTTGGCCTGGCAGAAGTTCACGAAGCGCTGGGCCCGGTAGACGAGCACCAGGCCGACGGCCAACAGCCCGTACAGCAGGCCCTGGATGACCCCGAGGACCACCACGTCGAGGCTGAGCTTCACGGCGTCGCCGCCTCGGCTCCCGCCAGGAAGATCGACCGGAGGAGATCGGGGCGCTCGAGCAGGTCCCGGGCCGGCCCCGAGAAGCGCACCTGGCCCTTCTCCATGAACACGGCGCGCGTCGCCAGGCTGAGGGCCACGTTCACCGACTGCTCGACGATCACGATCGTGGTCCCCGCCGCGTTGAGAGTTCGCACCGTCTCGAGCAGCTGCTCGATCACCGCCGGGGCCAGGCCGAGGGACAGCTCGTCGATGCACAGGAGCCGGGGTTGCAGCATCAGCGCCTTGGCCAGGCCGAGCATCTGCTGCTCCCCGCCGGACAGGGTGGCGGCCAGCTGGTCCCGCCGGGCCGCCAGCACGGGGAACATCTCCTCCACCCGGGCCATCCCGGTGTCGACCGCGGTGGCGCTGTGGCGCAGCCGGTAGGCGCCGGCGCGCAGGTTCTCGGCCACGGTGAGGCCGGGGAACACCGCCTTGCCCCCGGGCATCTGCACCAGCCCCAGGCCGACGATCTGCTCGGTCTCCAGGTAGGTCACGTCGTGGCCGTCGAAGCGGATCGAGCCGCGCGTCGGGTGCTCGAGCCCGCTCACGGCGCGGAGCAGGGTCGACTTCCCCGCCCCGTTGGTGCCGAGCAGGGCCAGCACCTCCCCCTCCTCGACGTCGAGGCTCACGTCGAACAGCACCTGCAGGTTCCCGTAGCGGAAGTCGAGGTTGCGGACCTCGAGGAGGTTGCGGACCGGGGAGTTGCGCCGGGCCGCCGACTCCTCCGCCTCCCGGATGTCGGCCGCCACGGCGGCCAGATCGCCACGCACGTGGCGGGCCCCGAGGGCGATCAGCGCCCCCGCCAGCGTGCCCGGCACCGCCAGGAGGGTGATCGCCAGCCGGGCGCTGGTGGCATCGGCGATGGCCCCGAAGATCACCCCGCCGAGGAAGCCGCCCAGCACGAGGATGAAGATGCCGAGCATGGCGAAGCTCAGGGCCCGCAGCCGGGGCGGCGAGGTGGCGGCCAGGATCAGCCGCAGCGGCGCCACCATCAGGCCCACCCCGGTCGTGGCCACCACCTGCACGATCACGACCAGCGCCAGCACCGGCAGGTACAGCGCCCCCGCCGACACCACGCTGTAGGCCACCAGGCCGCCCCCGATCACCACCACCGGCCACGACGGGTCGAAGCGGAACAGGCGGTCCCCCACCACCCCGCCGAGGAGCAGCCCGACCAGGTTCCCGATCCCGATGACCGAGAAGATCAGCCCCCGCCCGAACGGCCCGACCCCCCACTGGTCCTGGAGGTAGGTACTGATCAGCACCGGCCCGCTGACCAGGGCGAAGCCCATCACCCCGATCCCGAGGTACAAGTAGCGCAGGGTCCGGATGTCGAAGAGGCGGCGCATGCCCGTGGCGAGGGGGATGCGGGGCTCGTCCTCGGCGGCCTCGCCGCCCGTCGTCGTTGTGGCGGTCGGGGCCGGGGCGGCGCCGTCCTGTGTCGTCGTGACCACGCCCAGCCGCTCCATCGCCCCCCGCTCGGGGTCGCGCAGCCGGGTGACGGCCACCGCCGCCACCACGCCGAGCGGGGCCACGGCGAGGAACGCCCAGCGCCATCCCGCCGATCCCGCCGCCAGGGCGGCGATGCCGCCGGTGAGCGCCGGCCCCACCACGAGGGCCACCGGCTGGGCCAGCTGGTGGCCGGCGTAGGCCCGGCTGCGGGCCTCGACCGGGTAGTAGTCGGCCACCAGGCTGCCGTGCACCGGCTCGATGGCGGCCTGGCCCAGCCCGGTGAAGACCCGGGCCAGGGTCAGCTGCACGGCGCTCGTCACCAGCCCGGTCCACGCCACGAACACCGCCCACACCGCGGCGGCCGCCGCGGCCAGCCGGATCCGTCGCCCCCGGTCGGCCAGCACGGCGAAGGGCACCGCCGCCGCCACGACCAGCACGGCGCTGACTCCGTTTATCCCGTTGATGGCGGCCTGGCTCAGGTGGAAGGTGCGCCGGATGTCGGGGGCCAGGGTGGCGAAGGCGGTGCGGTCGAGGTTGTCGACGGCGTTGACCGTGGCCAGGGTCAACAGCGGGGCCAGGCCCCACTTGGCGAGGACGGTGCGCAGCGGTGCGCCCCCGCCGTCGCGCTCCAGGCCGGGAATGGCGGTGTAGTCGAAGCCGCCGGGGCCGGCTCCCGCCGCCCTGTCCCCGGCCGCCTGCTCCCCCGCCGCCGCCTCGGCCAGGCGGCCGGCCAGGGCACCGAGCTCGCCGCGCTCGCCGCGCTCCGGCGCGTCCACGGCCACGGACGGCGCTCTCAGAACCAGTTCTTGAAGCAGCCGGGCGCCAGCTGGTGGAACTTGTCCGCCTGCCAGCCGCCGCTGGCCTCGGCGTGGTACTGGTCCACCGACAGCTCGTCGGAGCCGTCCCACTTGGCGGGCCCGAACGAGGCCGAGCAGTACCCGACCTGCTCGCTCCAGGCGCCGGTCTTGCCCATCTGGAGCCCCCACTGGGCGCGGGTGGGGTTCGGTCCGGCCCGCTTGGCGGCGTTGGCCCACAACAGGATCTCCGAGCCCAGCTCGTAGTTGGTGAGCTGCTGCTCCTGCTGGGACATCTCGCTGCTGCCGTTGGTGGAGTAGCCCTGGGGGTAGGTGCGGTCGTAGACCTGGTCGGCGTACTTGGTGAAGGCCGTCACCGGGTAGTGCTGGGGGTTGATCCCCGCCAGGGTGGTGCCCAGGCACTCGGTGCCGTTGAAGGCCTGGGGCGGATAGGTGGTGGTGACGAAGTCCTCGCACCCGAAGTACTCGTCGGTGTCGGTGTAGCGCGGGAACCACTGCTGGTTCTGGGCGTACTGCATGAACTGGGTCTTGAAGATCAGGTTCATGTCGAAGATCACGAACGTCACGCCCTTGGTGCGCATGTCGAGCACGGCGTTCTGGATCTGGGCCAGGGCCTGGTTGCTGTCGCTGGCCAGCTTGACCACGTCGGTCGGGTGGATGCCGTTGCGCGCCAGCGCCGGCAGCAGCGTGCCGGTGACCGAGGGGGCCACGTTCGGGATGTCGTGGTAGATGACCCCGACCTTGTCGGTGCTCCGCACGTAGCCCGAGCTGGCCAGCCACTTGGCCTGGTTGAGGAACAGGCGGTCCTTGTTCATGAACGTGGCCCACAGGTACGGGGCCGACTGCGGGTACCACGACGCCGGCTCGGGATCGGTGCTGATGAGCGGGGTCTTGTTCTCCTTGGCGATGCAGAGCTGCGCCGTGGAGTCGTAGCCGCCGGTGGTGATGACCGAGAAGACCTTCTGGTCCTGGGTCATCGTCTTGCACCCCGCCGTCATGTCGTTGGTGTCCAGGACGTCGAAGGTGTAGTTGTAGTTGGTCAGCTGCCGGCCGTCGATGCCGCCGTTCCGGTTGAGCTCGTTGAACCAGGCGGTGATGACCTTGCCCTGGTCCCCGTTGACGCCGACGTTGAAGCCGGCGGCGGCCAGGTTGCTGGTGTTGGCGATCAGGAACCCGAGCTTGATGGTCTTGGGTGTGATCCCCTGGTCCGACGCGGTCAGCGGCGTGTTCGGGGCCACGGTGCCCGACGTCCCGCCCGAGCCCGACCCGCCCCCGGCCGCCGACGAGGCGGGGGCGGCCCCGCCGCTCCCCTCCGAGAAGGCGCCGCCGCTCGAGGAGCTTCCCCCGACGGCCTGGCCGGTCAGGTCGGTGCTGCCGGTCGACAGGCCCGACGCCGCCCCCGACGCCCCCGTCCCCGTTCCTGCCCCGCCGCTGGAGCCGGAGGTGCCGGCCGCCCCGGCGGAGGCGGTTCCCGAGCCGTTGGTGGAACCCCCCGGGCCCCGGGCGGCGTAGCCGAGGCTGGCGGCCACGAGGGTGAGGCAGGCCCCGACGATCAGCGACCGGGTGTCGAGCCCCTTGGCCGCCCGCGCCCCCCGGGCCGCCGCTTCCCTGGCGGACCTCATCGGCAGCATTCGCACTCCTCCCCCAGCACCGGAGCCCGGATACCTGACGCGCCCCTCAGATCTGGAAAGATAGGACGAAGCTTGACGAACTGTCACATTTCCGGCCGCTGACCGGCGAGGAGGGCGAATGGCCACGAGGCCGGCCGAGCCGGACTCGATGACGAGGATCGTGGCGGCGGTCGAGGCCGCCCGGTTCGGCCTGCGCCGGGAGCGGGGCCAGGACCGCCCGCTAGGACGCAAGGCGGCCCGGACCCGGGAGGCCCTCCTGGCCGCCGCCTACGACGTGTTCACGACCCAGGGGTACCAGGCCACCTCGGTCAACGACATCGCCGCCGCCGCCGGCGTGAGCGTCGGGACCTTCTACCAGTACTTCCGCGACCGGGCCGGGATCATGGCCGCCCTGGTGGGCGACGCCGTCGTCGTGATGTTCGGCGCCCGCAACCGCTGGGACGCCCGCGACGGCCTGCCCGGCGTCATCCGGCTGGTGACCTCGTTCGTGGAGACCTACGCCGGCACCGCCCCGTTCCAGCGCCTCTGGGAGGAGGTCACCCACGTCGACGCCGAGCTGGCCGCCCTGCGCCGTGACGTCACCCACCTCCTGACCGCCGACGTGGCGACCGAGCTGGCCCGGGCCGCCGCCCTCGGCCTGGTCCGCGACGACCTCGACCCGTTCACCACCGCCAGCGCCCTCACCTCGATGGTCGACCGGTACTGCTACATCACCTACGTCTTCGATCCTCCCCCCGAGGGTGCGCCGAGGCCAGCCGAGGTGGCCGAGACCCTGGCCCGCATGTGGGCCGGCGCCGTCGAATTGGAGCCGGCGCACCGGTAGCCCCACCCGGTGGCGCAATAACGTCGCCCGGCATGAGTGAGAGCCGGCTTCCCCCCTTACGACGTCCCGACCTGGACGAGACGAGAGAGTCTCTGTGGGACTCGATCGCGTCGAGCCGAGGTCAGTGGATCGTCGGCGACGACGAGGCCCTGGCCGGGCCCTTCAACGCCTGGATCACCGCCCCGACGGTGGGCACCCGCCTCCTGGCGCTGGGAACGGTCCTCCGCTTCGAGATCTCGCTCGAGCGCCGCCTGATCGAGCTGGCGATCATCACCGTCGGCGCCCACTGGAAGGCCGAGTTCGAGTGGTGGGCGCACTCCCGCATGGCGCTGGAGGCCGGCGTCTCCCCGGAGGTGATCGAGTCCGTGCGCCGCGGGGACACGCCGCCGTTCGCCGACGACTCCGAGCGCGTCGTCCACCTCGTGGCCCGCGAGCTCGTGAGCACGGGTTCGCTCACCGAGGCCACCTATGCGGAGGCCGAGACCTTGCTCGGCCCTGCCGGCCTGGTCGAGCTGGTCTCGCTGTGCGGCTACTACACGCTCGTGTCCTACACGCTGAACGCGTTTGCCGTGCCTCTGCCGACCGGTGTCGATCCGGCGTGGGACCACTGACGAGAACGAGCAGGCCGCACGGACTCTGCGCCCCCATGTCTCAGGGGAGCGGTCCTGCCCGTCCCGCCGGCCCCACCGGCGAGCATCGCTGTCTATTCGGTTGTCAAGGAACAGGCGCGGGGTCCCGGTCCCGGCGCCGGCGCAGATAGGCCGTGCCGTCGGGGTAGTCCCGCTTGGTCTTCT
>DASUHN010000167.1 GCA_036273495.1 Acidimicrobiales bacterium
CGGAAAGCGCCGGGTCCTCCCGCAGCACCACCCCGCCCCGAACGGCCGCCGCCAGGGTGCGGGCCTGGGCCAGGGCGCCCTTCGCATAGGAGACGACCGAGGCGGTGTGGCCGAACGACGGGCCCGTGCTGTAGCTGGTCACCGTGAACCCCGCCGCCCGCAGGGACGCCGCCGCCCGGGCCGCCTGACCGGGCACACCGGACCCGTTCAGCACCTGGACGCGCACCGACGCCGGGACCAGCGTCGTGGTGGTCGCGCCGCCCTGGGCCGGGGTGGATGTCGGCGCCCCGTAGCTCTCCCACGCCGCGATGGCCTGCTGGTCGGGACCGGGCTCGGGCAGCAGCACGTCGCCCAGTGAGCCGTAGCCGCTGACCGCCCGGTACGGCAGGGTCCAGCTCGGGATCTGTGACGGGTTGAGCGCCATGAACTGCAGCGCCAGGTGGAGGATGTCCGACGAGCTCAGGCCGGAGTCGACGGTCAGGTCGTTCACGGCGTGGTTGATCAGGGCGTTGGCCGTCAGGGGGTTGTGCTTCGAGTCGTGGACCGCCTTGCTGGCCAGGGCGCGCAGGAACTCGTGCTGACGGACGATGCGCCCGATGTCGCCGGTGCCCTCGGAGTGCCAGTACCCGTCCTTGTAGTACCGGTAGTAGCGGCTCCGCACGAACGCCAGGGCGGTGTTCCCGTCCAACATGTGCTGGCCGGCGGTGGGAATGCTCAACCCCGACTCGTTGGCGTAGCCGGGCGGGGGAGAGCCGTCCTTCACCGGGTACGGGAAGTTCATGCACACCCCGCCGACCGCGTCGGTCAGGTTCATCAGCCCGGTGAAGTCGACCGCGGCGTAATGGTTGATCGTTATCCCGAAGTTCTGGGTGATGGTCTCGATGAGCTGGCTGGGGCCGGTGTTGAAGGCGTCGTTGATCTTGGCGGAGTGGCCGGTGCCCGCCAGCTTCACCAGGGTGTCACGGGGAATCGACATCATGGCGGCCTTGGACGTGCGCGGATCGATGTGCAGGAGGATGATCACGTCGCTGCGCTGGCCCGCCACCAGTGACGAGCTCCCGAAGTGGCTGGCGGCGCCGGCCGGCTGGCCGGTCCGGCTGTCCGAGCCGGTGAGGAGGATGTTCTCCGGCTCCGAGATCGCCTGGGCCTGGATCCCGTTCACCGGCACCCGGCGGATCTTGTCGAGACGGTTACGGATGTACAGGTAGCCGCCTCCGGCCACCACCGCCGCCAGCACGACCAGGACGATCAGGCCGATCAGCACCCGCTTCGGCCAGCGGCGGCGGCGCTCGGCCGGCTCCGCCGGGCCCTCGGGCAGGGTTGTCCCCGGCGGCGGGGTCCCCGGCGGCGCGAGCGTGTCGTCGATCGGCACATCCTAAAGAGGCCGGGATGCTGTGAACCGGCAGCGGCTGGGGATAAAAGGGACGTGGCCGCGCCCCGGACGGACGAGCAGGGCGGCCGGCCGGGCCCCCGGCTCGCCCGGCCCCATCTGGCCCTCGCCACCCTGTCCCTCGTCCTGTTCCTCACCTTCCTCGACAACACCGTGGTCAGCGTCACCCTGGCCGACGTGCAGTCGTCGCTGCACGTCGGGGTGGGCGCCCTGCAGTGGATCGTCAACGGCTACGCCCTGGTGTTCGCCGCCTTCATGCTCAGCTTCGGGACCCTCGGTGACCTGCTCGGGCGCAAGGCGGTGATGCTCGGGGGCGTGGTGGTGTTCTGCGCCGGCTCGGTCGTGGCGGCGGTGGCGCCCGACAGCGCCACCCTCATCGCCGGCCGCGTGGTGATGGGACTGGGGGCGGCGGCGTCGGAGCCCGGCACGCTGTCGATGATCCGCCATCTGTACTCCGACCGCCGGGAGCGGGCCCGGGCCCTGGGCGTGTGGACGGCGGTCTCCGGCCTGGCCCTGGCCTTCGGCCCGGTCATCGGAGGGGTGCTCGTCGGGCTGTGGTCGTGGCGTGCGGTCTTCTGGTTCAACCTGGCCTTCGGGCTGCTGGCCCTGGCCGGGGCGGGAGCCGTGCTCCCGGAGAACTCGGACCCCGGCAACCGGCGCATCGACCTTCCCGGCTCGGTGCTCGGGGCCGCCAGCCTGGCCGCCGCCACGTTCGCGGTCATCGAGGGGGAGACCGCCGGGTACACCTCCGCATGGGTGGACGCCCTCTTCGCCGGGGCGGCGCTCGGGCTCGTGGCGTTCGTGCTGGTCGAGCGGCGGGCCGCCAACCCCGTCCTCGACACCCGCTACCTGCGCCGGCCCGCCTTCGCCGGGGCCAACGTGGTCGCCTTCTCCACCTACTTCGCCACCTTCTGCATCTTCTTCTTCGTGTCGCTGTACCTGCAGCTGGTCGGGACCACGTCCGGGTACGGGGTGGCCGTCGACTTCGTGCCGATGGCCGTGGCCCTGGTCATGGCGTCGGTGTTCGCCGGGCGGTGGGTGGCGGTGAGCGGGCCGCGGGTGCCGATGGTGTTCGGCTGCCTGGCCACCGCCGCCGGCGTGGCCCTCACCGAGCACTACCTCCGGGCCGACTCGAGCGTCGGGGGCATCGGCTGGACCCTGGCCCTGGCGGGCGTCGGGATCGGCATAGCCATGGTGCCGGCCACCTCGACGGCGCTGACGGTCGTCCCCGCCGAGCACTCCGGGATGGCGGCGTCGGCCACCAACACCAGCCGGGAGCTGGGCGGCGTGGCCGGGGTCGCCATCCTCGGCTCGATCGTCAACGGGAAGCTGGTCGTCGACCTCGTCCACGAGCTGGCCCGCCAGGGCTTCCCCAAGGCCATCCGCGACCAGGTCGTGGCGGCCGTGACGACCGGCAACATCAGCCAGCAGGCGGCGGCGTTCAGTCATGGGTCCAACAAGGCCCTGCAGGCACTGGTGAACCGGCTCGAGGCGCTGGCGGGCGGGGCGTTCCGGTCCGGGCTCAACCTCTCGCTGTGGATCGCCTTCACGCTGATGGTCATCGGCGCGGTGGTGGCCCTGCTGACGATCAGGACGCCGGCGCCGGTGGAGGCCCTTGACCGGGACCGGTCCGCTTAGGACTGTTGTCGGATGGCCGACGACGACATCAGAGAGCTGGCCGAGCGCTACTGGACGGGGGAGGCCGATCTGGTCCTGGCCCACCACCCCGTCGTGCCCGCCGGTGGGTCCAGGCCGGTGGAGCTGGCCGACGGGATCCTGTACCTCAAGAGCATCGCCGCCGTGACGGCGCTCGACACCGGCGCCGGCGTGGTGCTGCTGGACACCGGGTCCCAGTTCGACGCCGGAGCCGTCCACGACGGCGTCGTCTCGTGGCGGCCCCGCTCACAGGTGGCGGCGGCGGTCTTCTCCCACCACCACGTCGACCACGTCTTCGGGGTGGGCCGGTTCGACGCCGACGCCGACGAGGCGGGCCGGCCCCGGCCCCGCGTCTACGCCCACGAGGACGTGCCGGGCCACTTCTCCCGTTACCGGCGGACCGAGGGATGGAACCGGGCCATCAACATGCGCCAGTTCGGGATCAGCGCCCCCGGCTTCCGGTGGCCGACCGACTTCCGCCTGCCCGACCACACCTACCGGGACGCCCTCACCTTCAGCGAGGGGGCGCTCACCTTCGAGCTGCACCACGCCCGGGGGGAGACCGACGACGCCACCTGGACCTGGGTGCCCGAGCTCTCGCTCCTCCACCCCGGGGACCTGTTCATCTACGCCGTCCCCAACGCCGGCAACCCCCAGAAGGTCCAGCGCTACCTCTCGGACTGGGCCGCCGCCCTCCGGGAGATGGCGGCGCTGGGGGCGGAGACGATGATCCCCGGCCACGGCCTGCCCGTCTTCGGGGCCGACCGCATCCGGGCCGCCCTCACCGACTCCGCCGAGCTGCTCGACTCTCTCGAGGACCAGACCCTGGCGCTCATGAACCAGGGCCGCAGCCTCGATCAGGTGCTCCACGAGGTCGAGGTCCCCGACCACCTGCGCGACAAACCGTACCTCCGCCCGGTCTACGACCACCCGCAGTTCCTCGTCCGCAACGTCTGGCGGCGCTACGGCGGCTGGTACGACGGGGAGCCCGACAACCTCCTGCCCGCGCCCCGGGCCGCCCAGGCCCGGGAGTGGGTGGCGCTGGCCGGTGGCCTCGGCCCCATCCTGGCCCGGGCCCGGGAGCTGTCAGCGGCCGCGGGCGAGGAGGACCACGCCCTGGCCTGCCACCTGGTCGAGCACGCCGTGCTGGCCGAGCCGGCGTCGGCCGAGGCCCACGAGGTGCGCCGGGCGGTCTACGAGGCGCGCTCCGCCCACCAGCAGTCCTCGATGGCCCGCAACATCCTGGCCCACGCCGCCCGGTCCAGCGCCGAGGGCCGCCGCGACCTGGCCGGCGGCTACTAGACGGCTCCTAGGCCAGCCAGACGAACCGGGGGTTGAAGTAGCCCCCGGTCATCCCGAGGCCCTTGGTGCCCTCAGGGGTGACGGCGTTGTCGAAGTTCATGACGTGGGGCTTGGCGATGACGCTCCAGTACGCCTGGTT
>DASUHN010000168.1 GCA_036273495.1 Acidimicrobiales bacterium
CTTCCGATCTCGGTCGTGTACGCCAGCACCGACGCCATGTACCTGGCCACCTCGTCGTGGAGCGACCAGGTGGCCGAGGGACAAGGGAGCAGCCCCGCCGCCGTTACCGACATCCACGGATTCTCGCTGGCCGATCCCACCGCCCCGCGCTACCTGGGATCGGGCTCGGTCCCGGGCGTGCTGACCGACCAGTACGCGCTGTCCGAGTACGGCGGGGTTCTCCGCGTCGCGACCACCGTCGGCCAGGCCTACGCCCCAGTGCCGGGGGCGGCCTCGCAGGACCAACAGGTGGCGCCGGCGGTGGGCACGTCGGACAACCTGGTCACCGTGCTGCAGCCGTCCGGCGGGGCGCTGGTCCCGATCGGCCAGGTCAGCGGGCTGGGCCGCGGAGAGCGGATCTACGGAGTCCGCTTCCTCGGCAGTCTCGGGTACGTGGTGACCTTCCGCCAGACCGATCCGCTGTACGTCATCGACCTGTCCGACCCCCGTCATCCCGCCTTGCAGGGCCAGCTGCAGCTGACCGGCTTCTCGGCCTATCTCCACCCCCTCGGGGGCGGGCGGCTGCTGGGCCTGGGCCAGGAGACCGACCAGGGCGGGGACGGCGTCCAGGTCTCGGTGTTCGACGTCTCCGACCCCACCCACCCTGCGCTCGACGCCCGCAGGTACTTCGGGTCCAGCTACTCCACCGCCGAGCACGACCCCCACCAGTTCCTGTGGTGGCCGGGCCGGGGTCTGGCGATCATCCCCGTCCAGCAGTACGCCGCCGGTCAGAGCTTCACCGGCGACATCGTCCTGCGGGTCAACCCGGACGGGTCGCTGACCGAGGTCGGCCGCATCAGCCAGCCGGCGCCCCCGCCCCGGGCCGAGCCGAGCCGGCCCGAGCCGGCGCAGTCAGGAGCGGCGGCAGCGTCGGCCGCCGCACCGGCCCCGGCCGCAGGTGGGACGATGATGGCGCCGAACTACGGCACGGGGATCGAACGGGCGCTGATCGTGGGTGATCTCATCTACACGGTGTCGGACGGCGGTGTGATGGCCAGCGACATCGACTCACTGGACCAGGTGGCGTGGATGCCCTTCCCGTCGGGGCAGTGATCCACGGGTGAGCGACACCGGGGCGGCCGTAGGTGACCTCCGGGGGGACGTGGCCCTGCTGGGCGACGTCGCCGCCGGCCGGCCCGAGGCCGTACACCGGCTCCTCGACACCGTGGCCCCGGTGGTCTACGGATTCCTCCACGCGCGCGTGGGCGGGAACGACGCTGCCGCCGAGGACCTGCTCCAGGAGACCCTGCTCGAGGCGGTCCGGTCGGCAGCGGGATACCGGGGGGACGCCGCCCTGTCGACGTGGCTGTGCGCCATCGCCCGGCACCGGCTGGCCCGTCATTACGAGCGGGAGCGGCGCGACGAGGTGGCCCGCTCCGGGCTGCGCCTGGTGGCGGACCTCGACACAGTCCGGCCGGACGACGAGCTGGAGACGCGCGACGAGGTCGTGCGCGCCCTCGGGCGGCTCTCCCCGCTCCACCGCCAGGTGCTGGTGCTCAAGTACCTCGACGGGCTGCCGGTGGAACAGATAGCCGAGGAGCTGGGCCGCACCCGGGTGCAGGTGCAGTCGTTGCTGCAGCGCGCCCGCGACAACCTGCGCCGAGAGCTGGAGCCGAACTCAGATGACTGACGTCCCGCCCCCCGACCCCACCGAGGAGCTGCTGCGGGGCGCCGACCGGCCCCGCCCGCTGCCGCCGGACCTGCGGCAACGGTTGGCCGACCGGCTGATGGCAGCGGAGGGAGCGGGTACTGCGGACATCACCGGCGCCCGCCCGCTGCCGACCGACCTGCGGGCCCGCCTCGCGGACGCCCTCCCCTCGCCTGCGGGCCCGGCGGAGGACATCGATGGAGACGACGGTGATGCACCGTCGCGGGGACCGCGCCGGGCACGGCGGTGGGTCAACCCGGCGTCCGCAGTGGCGGCGGCGCTCCTGGTGGTGGCGGCGGTGGTGGGGCTGTCGGTACGGGGCGGCGGGTCGAACAACCAACCGACCGCAGCGAGCAACGGCGCGTCAAAGAGCGCCCGGGCGGCGACGCCTCAGCTCTCGGCGTCACCGAACCAGCCGGCCGCCAGCGCCGGGAACGGCGGCGGGGCTGCCAGCGGAGGGAGCAGCAGCAGCAGCGGAGCCGGCCCGACCGGCCTGCCCTCGACCGGAGCGGGGGTGACGGGCGGAGAGGGAGGGGCGGCGGCAGGCGGGACGCAGCCCGCCGCCGCGCCGGCTGCTCTCCCGCCGTCGGTCTCCGGTGTCGCTCCCGCCAGCGGGCCGGCGGCGGGCGGGACGTGGGTGATCGTCACCGGCCAGAACCTGGGACCGGCAACCGGCGTGCGGTTCGGCACTGCCCCCGCCCGCCAGCTGGTCGTCGTCTCGGCCACGGAGCTGCGGGCCCTTAGCCCGGCTCACTCGGCAGGGACCGTCGACGTCACGGTCGTGACCGCCGGCGGGGCCAGCGCCGTGTCACCGGGGGACCGGTACACGTTCCTTCCCTGAGCCGGTCTCAGCCGCCGGAACCGGCCTTCTTCAGCTGGCCGAGGCCGCCGTGGAAGTCAGTGTCGTCGCCGAAGCCCAGCCGGACCCAACCGGGCCGCGGTCGCCGCGGCGGCTGGAAGACCGGTCTGCCGCTGGAGGCGGACGCTCCCGGGGACGGCGTGGTGGTGGGACCCTCTGCAGTGGGATCGGCACGGGACGGACCCGGGGCGGTGGTGGTCGTGGTGACGGGGGCCGCCTCGGGCTCCGGTGCCGTCAGCTGCGTCGAGGAGGTCGGCGGCCCGGAGGCCGACGAGACCGTCACGGGACCGCCGGGCGACGGGTCCGGCGCGGCCCCTTGGGGTCGGGCCTGCGGCGGGTCCACTGCGCCGGATAGCTGCAAGGGAGGGGCTTGCCCAGGGCGGACGGGCGCGCCCGAGACAGCCGGAGGCGCCGGAACGGTGACCGCCGAGGCGGGGGGCGTGGCCGTGGGAACACCGAGGGCCCCGACCACGACCGCCGTCCCGACCGCACCAGTGGCCGTGCCCAGCACCGCGGCGGCCCGCCCGGCAACCTGACCCAGCCCGGCGCCGCCGGACGCGGGCGCCCCCAACGCGGTGTGGCGCAACCATCCCAGGAACGGCACCTGGGCGGCCCATGACAGGGGCCCCGTGATCCCGCGCAGGCGCCCGATCGACACCTCCAGGAAGGCCCGCACGACCTGAGGATCGAACTGGCTTCCGGCGTGGGTCGTGAGCTCGCGGCGCGCAGCGGCCACGCTCATCGGCATCTTGTAGGAGCGGGACGCGGTCATCACCTCGTAGGCGTCGGCCATCGCCACGATGCGGGCCCCGTAGCTGATCTCCCGACCCCCCAGCCCGTGCGGGTAGCCCGAACCGTCCCACCGCTCGTGGTGCTGGACGATGACCTGGGCCCACTCGCCCAGCCACGGCTCCAGGGGTGCGGCCAGGCGGGCGCCCTCCTCGGGGTGACGGAGAATGGCCTCCCATTCGTCGGGCTGGAGCTGGCCGGGCTTGTTGAGGATCCGCGGGGACACGTGGATCTTCCCGATGTCGTGCAGCAGGGCCGACCAGCGCAGGCGGTCCAGATCGTCCGGCGCCATCTTGAGCTCGGCAGCGAGGACCTCGGTCAGGGCCCGGACCCGCTCGGAGTGACCGCGCGTCCGGCGGTCGTGGGCGTGGAGGGCGCCGACCAGCTCGACGATCCGCACCGCCGCCAGGGCGGGCTCGTCGGCGACGCCATGGAGCTTGGCGTCCTCGATCCGGGCGTGGAGGTTCCGGATGCTGCCGGCCCGCCGGGCCACCGCCACCCGCCGCGGGGCGTGGTCGGGGAACAGGAGCGACAGCTCCAGGAGGGCGGCAAGGGGCAGAAGGTGGCGGGCCAGCCGGTCGACCACCAGGAGAACCGAGGTCGACAGCACCACGAGCGTGATCCAGTCGGCGGCCTCGATCCACGCGCCCCCCGGGGACGGGAGCACCCGGCTCAGCCCCAGCGAAGCCCCCACGGCGGCGCCGACCGGTAGTGCGTAGGCCAGGGCCGACACGAGGCGGGCGAGGGCCCGCCGACGCGGCCACCGCCTCTTCGGGTCCTCCTGAGTCGTTTTGGCCATCACATCCTGTTTGCGTGAGGTGGACCGCGACGCGGTACCCGACCAGCCGTGGCCGACCGATTACGTCGCGTGAATACTGCACCGCGGAGCGGGTCGAAGTACATGGGCTCGCGGAGCCATTCGCGCTGACCTGACTAGGCCATTCGACAATGGTGTTCTAGCCACCCCCGCGCAACGGGTGTGCATGAGCCTCGCGCGTCATCCCGACCCACCTGACTAGGCCATACGACGCTTCTGTTATGGCTATCCAGACCCGACAAATGAGCGATTCGGGCCATAGCGGACCGGCCGCAGGGGTCCTACTTTGAGACTCGACTTGCCGATGCGCGCGCCGGATCATTGTGAGGCGCTCCTGTACGTCCACCCGGCGGCTGAGCAGAACATCCGAGGCACGAGTTGAAACTGCGAAGAATCCTCGGGCTGATCGCACCGACTCTCGTCGTCGGCGCCCTGGCCGCCCTCCCCGCCGCCGCCCACCCGGGCAACGGGAAAGGCCACGGCGGAGACACCAGCGGTACAGCCGTCACCACGGCCGGCGGCGGCGCCCGA
>DASUHN010000169.1 GCA_036273495.1 Acidimicrobiales bacterium
TCTCTCCCGTGGCTGAACTGCATTTGGCACAGGACGCGGAAGGGGATCGGCTACTAAGCGAGAGCCCTCTAGCTCTCTTGGTGGGGATGGTTCTCGACCAGCAGATACCTCTGGAGAAGGCGTTCCGCAGTCCCCTCGACCTCAAGGAGCGCCTCGGGGGGAAGCTCGACGCCGCCACGATCGCCGAGATGGACCCCGACGCGCTGGCGAAGCTGTTCGCCACGCCCCCGGCGCTGCACCGCTTCCCGGGATCGATGGCGGGCCGGGTCCAGGAGCTGTGCCGGCGGGTGGCCGACGACTACGGCGGGGACGCCACCGCCGTCTGGCGCGACGCCCCGTCGGGCGCGGATCTGCTCGGGGCCATCAAGGCGTTGCCCGGCTTCGGGGACCAGAAGGCGCGGATCTTCGTGGCCCTGCTCGGCAAGCAGCTCGGCGTGCAGCCGGCGGGCTGGCGGGAGGCGGCCGGCACCTACGGGGAGGAGGGCTCGTTCCGGTCGGTGGCGGACATCGTCTCCCCCGAGAGCCTGAAGAAGGTCCGCGGCTACAAGCAGGAGATGAAGGCGAAGGCCAAGGCCGAAGCGGCGGGAAAGAGCGCCTGAGCCGCCCTTCGCCTGGAGGGCCTGACGTCCTCGGCAATCGGCGGTTGTACCTCTGCACCCCGGACCGTCCCGACCTCCCCGAGTTCGTGGCGGCGTGCATCGCCGGTGGCGTCGACGTGGTGCAGCTCCGCGAGAAGTCGCTCGACGACCGGAGTCTGCTTGGGCGGGCCGAGGCCCTGGCCGGGCCGTGCCGGGCGGCCGGCGTGCCGTTCATCCTCAACGACCGTCCCGACCTGGCCCTGGCGGCGGGCGCCGACGGGGTCCACGTCGGCCAGGACGACTGCCCTCCGGCGGTGGCCCGGCGGATCCTCGGCCCGGCAGCGATCGTCGGCTTCTCGACCCACTCCCCGACCGAGCTCGAGGCCGCCTCCGCCGAGCCCGTCGACTACGTGTCGGCGGGCCCGGTTGCTCCCACGCCGACCAAGCCCGGCCGCCCCGGCACCGGGCTGGGGTACGTGACGTACGCGGCAGAGCACTCGGCCCGGCCGTTCTTCGTCACCGGCGGGGTGACCCCCGAGACGGTGCCGGCCATCGCCGCGGCGGGCGCCCGGCATTTCGTGGTCGTGCGCTGGCTCACCGAGTCGGCCGACCCGGAGAGCGCCGCCCGCCTGCTCCGGGAAGCGGTCGACCGGGCCCTGGCTCAGACCCCCTGACGCTCCAGCCACCCCAGCAGGATCGACACGGCGCGGGGGTCGTGGCGGAGGTGGTGCCCGGCCCCGGAGAGGATCCGGAACTCGATGCTCCCGGAGACGGCGTCGGCCATGGCTCGGGTCTCGATCACCGGGACCACCACGTCGTCGGTACCGTGGACGACCAGGAAGGGCCGAGGAGGGATGGTCGTCGCCGCCGTGATCGGCCGCAGGTCCCGCAGGTCCCGGCCCCACGCCTCGAGGTCCGGCGGGAAGGCGGGGTCGGTGATGACCCCGACCCGACGGGCCTGCTCGACGAACCGCCGGGGATCCGCCGCCCAGCGATCGAAGTCAACCCGGGCGGCCAGGGCGGCCACCCCCCGGATCTCGGGGCGCTGACCCGCCAGGCAGATGGCCAGCGAGCCGCCGTCCCGGAACCCGACCAGCCACACCCCGTCGACGTCGGGATCGGACTCGAGGTGCGCCACCGCCGCCTGCAGGTCCTCCATCCACCCCCCGAGCGAGAACTGGCCCTCGGAGCGCCCCGCCCCCCGGAAGTTGAAGGCGAGCACCACCCAGCCCGCCTGGGACGACAACCAGTCGGCGAGCTCGGGATAGGTCGACCCGGCCTGGCCGGCGCCGCGCGACGCCGCCGGGAACCCGTGGCAGAGCACCAGTCCGGGCCGGCGGGAGCCGAAGCGGTGCCGGGGGCGCGCCACGTGGGCCGCCAGCTTCAGCTCCCCGCTCTCGATCACCTCGTCCATCACCGGGCCGGACCGTACCCGGGGAGCGGGGCGCCACCGGCGTCGGGACGCGACCGAGGGGGCGCCGGAGCGCCCCCTCGGACAGAAATTGCTGGAAAGGAAAACCCGTGATCCTGGACTGCGTCGGGCGGGACCAGGTCCGACTGGGAGGTCCGGGCGGTGTCTGGCTTGGTGTACGCCAGTGGTCCAGCAGGCCGGTTAGCGGCCAGTCACCTCCAGGGTCCCAACAGGTTGACTACTCAGGTGGACCACCTCCTTTCTCTGGTGCAGCCAGGCTACAAGACCGCGACCGGCATCGGGGGCGAATTCGGCCCCCCGATCCGGCCGGGATCAGCGGTCCAGCAGGGCCGTGCCCCGGAGGTGGGCGGTCTCGTTCAGGGCCAGCACCGAGCGCTGACCGCTCCGGGCCGCCACCACTCGGTTGATGCTCGTGTACCGGGGCTCGAAGAACATCAGCCGGGTGGTCCCCAGGATGTGGGCCAGGTAGGCGTTGATGACCCCGCCGTGGGACACCACCGCCACCTTCCGGCCCGGGTTGGCCTCGACCAGCCGCTCCATGGCCCGCACGACGCCCTGCTGGAACTGGTCGGGGTCGACGTCGAAGGCCTCGAGCCGGCCCTCGGCCATGGCCAGCCACCGCTCGTCCCGCGTGACGCGCAGCTCCTCGATGGGGATGTAGCTCGTCGCCTCCCGGTCCCACTCCGCGAGCTCCTCGTCGAGCACGAGGGGGAGGTTGTGGGTCCCCGAGACGGACTCGGCGGTCTGGCGGGCCCGGAGCAGGGGTGACGACACCAGCCCGTGGAGCTCCTCGTCGGCGAGGTACGCGGCCAGCCGCTCGGCCTGCCGCCGGCCCCGCTCGTGGAGGCCGGGGTCGGCCCGTTCGGTGGACTCCTCGATCCGGACCGGTTCGGCGTGCCGGATCAGCAGCAGTTCCAGATCAGTGGACGGCTGACAGGCCGGCGGGGCTGGGGCCCCGCCGGCACCGCGATGAGGCGTCAGCCGAAGAGCCATGAGCAGAGCTAGATCCCGATCCTCTGGGCCAGCAGCTCGCGGTGGTAGGTCGGGTCCCCGAGGAGCAGCTCGGAGGACTTGGCCCGCTTGAAGTACAGGTGGGCGTCGTGCTCCCACGTGAAGCCGATGCCGCCGTGGATCTGGATGTTCTCGGCGGCGGCGTGGAAGTAGGCCTCCGAGCAGTACGCCTTGGCCAGCGACGCCACGACCGGCAGCTCGTCGGAGTCCTCGGCGGCGGCCCAGCCGGCGTAGTACGCGGCCGACTTGGCCGACTCGACCTCGAGCAGCATGTCGGCGCACTTGTGCTTGATGGCCTGGAACGAGCCGATGGGCCGGCCGAACTGGATGCGGACCTTGGCGTACTCCACGCTCATGTCCAGGCAGCGCTGCGCCCCGCCGACCTGCTCGGCCGCCAGGGCGACGGCGGCGAGGTCGAGCGTCTTGGAGAGGGCAGCCTGGCCCCCGCCGTCGGTGCCGATCAGCCGGGCCGGCGTCTTGGAGAACTCCAGGCGCGCCTGCTTGCGGGTCATGTCCATCGTCGAGAGGGCCTTGCGCGTCAGCCCCGACGCGTCCCCGTCCACGGCGAAGAAGCTGATCCCCGCCGCGGTGCGCGCCACGACCACGATGAGGTTGGCCGTGTGCCCGTCGATGACGAACATCTTGTGGCCGTCGAGGGTGTAGCCGTCCCCGGACTTGGTGGCCTCGAGCTGGATGCCCTCCAGGTCCCAGCGCCCGTTGTCCTCGGTGAGGGCCAGGGTGGCGATGGTCTCCCCGGACGCGATGCCCGGCAGCAGCTCCTTCTTGGCGGCGTCGTCACCGCCGGCCAGGATGGCGTTGGCGGCCAGGGCCACGGTCGAGAAGTAGGGGGCGCAGAGCAGCGACTTGCCCATCTCCTCGAGCACGACGATCAGCTCCACGTAGGTGTAGCCCGAGCCTCCGTACTCCTCGGGGATGTGCAGGCCCTGGAGGCCGAGCTGCTGGCCCATCTGGGACCACACGGCGGGGTCGTAGCCCTCGGTCGTCTCCATCAGGCGCCGGACCTCGGTCACGGGGGACGTGTCGTCGAGGAACCGCCGGACCGACCGGCGTAGCTCCTCCTGCTCCTCACTGAAGGCGAAGTTCACTTCTGGGACCCCCCTACAAGGCCGCGTCCGGGTAGAAACGAGGGGCCAACAATGGCCCCAACTAGACCGCTCGGTCAAGATAGGCCGGACCGGCCAGCCAGGGAGGCGAGGCGCCCCACATGACCCTTCACTACGAGGACACCCAGGCCGAGATCCACCGGGTCGTCGTCGGCCCCATGGACAACAACGTCTACGTCCTGCGGTGCCGGGAGACCGGGGAGGCGGTTCTGCTGGACGCCGCCAACGAGCACGAGCGGCTCCTGGACCTGTGCCGGGACCTCGGGGTCCGCCGGGTGCTGGAGACCCACGGCCACTGGGACCACATCCAGGCCGTGCCGGCCGTCCGGGACGCCGGCTACGACGTCGGCGTCACCCAGGCCGACGCCGGCATGCTGCCCTCCTACGACTTCATCCTCGAGGACGACACCGTCATCACGGTGGGACGGCTCCGCCTCCGCACCATCCACACCCCGGGCCACACGCCGGGCTCGATGTCGTTCCGGCTGGAGGGATCACCCGTGCTGTTCAGCGGGGACACGCTGTTCCCGGGAGGCCCAGGGGCCACCAAGTTCGAGGGCGGGGACTTCCCGACGATCATCCGCTCGATCGAGGACCGCCTGTTCTCCCGCCTCGAGCCCGAGGTGGTCGTCCTTCCCGGCCACGGTGACGACACGACCATCGGAACCGAGCGCCCCCACCTCCAGGAGTGGGTCGACCGCGGCTGGTGACGGCCGGCGCCGGCCGGGGCGGGGTTCCTAGCCGGCGGTGACCGGGCTGCGCCCGGCCTGGACCACCTCGAGGCCCGCCGGCATCCCCTCCACCTTGAGCGATCCTCCGTGGGCCTCGATGCGGACCCGGCCCCCGCCGAGCGGCACCCGGTCGACGACGATGTCCCCCATCTCCTCGGGGACCACGGGGGACAGCCACACCTTGCCCTGGGGCACCCAGGGGTCGAGGCGGAGCAGGGTGCGGAGCAGCAGGAGGGGAACGGACGAGGCCAGGGCGTGGGGCGCACAGGCGGTGGGGTGGGCCAGCACGGCCGGGAGCTCGTCCCTACCGAGGCCGCAGTACAGCTCGGGCAGCCGGCCCCGGCACGCCTCGGCGGCGTCGACGAGCTGCATGACCACCCGCACCGCCTCCTCGACGTAGCCGTAGCGCATCAGGCCGGCGGCCACGATGGCGGCATCGTGGGGCCAGACGGACCCGCAGTGCAGGCTCATCGGGTTGTAGCCCGCCATGGACGAGGCGAGGGTGCGCACGCCCCATCCCGAGAGCATCTCGGGCGAAACCAGCCGCTTCGCCATCTCGTCGGCCTTGTCCTCGTCGACTATCCCGGTCCAGAGGCAGTGACCGACGTTCGACGCCAGGGCGTCGGCCGGCTGCTTGCGGGCGTCGAGGGCCATGGCGTACCAGCCCCGGTGCGGCAGCCAGAAGTCGCGGTTGAATGCTTCCTTCAGGGCGGCGGCGCGCCCGAACCAGACCGAGGCCGCGGCCTCGTCCCCCGCCTCCCGGGCGAAGTGGCCCCGCGCCACATAGCCGGCGTACACGTAGGCCTGGACCTCGCAGAGGGCGATCGGCGTCTCGGCCACCGAGCCGTCCGCCGAGCGGACAGCGGTCGGGCTCTCCTTCCAGCCCTGGTTGGGCAGGCCCCGGTCGGTGGCGCGCTGGTACTCGACGTAGCCGTCCCCGTCGCGGTCGCCGAACTGCGTTACCCACTCGAGGGCGCGGTCGGCGTGGGGAAGCAGCTCGTCGACGATCTCACGGGCCAGGCCCCACCGGCGCAGCTCTCCGAGCAGCATCACGAACAGGGGGCTGGCGTCGGCGGTGCCGTAGTACGACTGGCCGGCGTCGAGGGAGAGGTGGGTGGCGTCGCCGAATCGCATGTGGTGCAGGATCCGGCCCGGCTCCTCCTCGGTGCGGGGGTCGACGTCGCGGCCCTGGAAGCGGGCCAACGTCTGCAACACACCGAGGGCCAGGTCGGGGTCGAGGGGCAGGGCCATCCACGACGCGAGCAGGGCGTCGCGGCCGACGAGGGTCATGGCCCACGGCAGGCCCCCGGCGACGATCAGCCGCTCCGGGTGGTCGGGATCGAACAGCCGCAGCGAGCCGAGATCCTCGGCGCTGCGCGCCAGCGTCGACTCGAAGCCGACGTGGTCGGTCGTCACCATCGGCACCTGCCGGCGCCAGCGGGCCAGCCGCTCCATGGGGACGGTGCGCTCCACCGGCTCCCCGCAGCGGTGCCGGGGGACCACCACCTCGGCGTCGACCAGCGGGCTCACCTCGATGCAGGTCGACCACGATCCGCCCGCGGCCACGATCAGCTCGAAGGACGCCCCGGCGGCGTCGACCTTGGCGCCGGCGCCGAACGCCACCCGCACGCCCCGTCGGGAGGGCCCCCGCTGCCAGTGGATGGCCAGGGCGCCGGGCTCGACGTCGGTCCACACCTGCCCGCCCGCCACCGTGGGGTGGGCGCCCTGGTCCTCTCCGGCCCCGCCCGCCGGCGCCTTCCCCCCCGACCCGTCCCCGAGGCCCCCGAGCTTCGCCGCCAGCACCTCGGCGAAGTCCGAGTCGATCAGCACCTCTAGCGAGCAGTAGGCCGCCTCCCGGCCGTAGTTCCGGAGCTCGAGGTCCTCTCGCATGCCCCGGCCCACCAGCCGGCGGCGGGAGAGGAGGAGGGTGGGCTCACCCGGGGCCGCTCCCGAGTGGGCCCGGTAGACGAAGGTGGCGTCGGACGGATCGACGACCTCCCCGGTCGGCCGGTCGGTGACCGTCGCCCCGAGGGGCTCGGGTCGGACCCCGTTGACGCGGACCTCGAGGCGGGAGACCAGCCGGCGGTCCTGGTAGTAGAGGCCGTCGAGGGGGTCGACGCCGATCTCCCCGCCTGCCGCCGAAACAGCGAAGCAGGACCCTTCGACCAGAACCACCCGGGTCTGCACCGGGCGGGACTGTAGCGGTGGGCCGGAAAGCCGCAGATCCACCCTCCGGCCGGGTTTCTCCTACGCCGGTAGTGCAAATATAATTCTGGGTGTGACGACCCCCCTGTTCCAGGTCGAGGGCCTGGAGGTGACGGCCGAGGGCGCCCCCATCCTCCGGGGCGTCGACCTGACCGTCGGCGAGGGGGAGGTCCACGCCCTGATGGGGCCCAACGGCTCGGGGAAGTCGACCTTGGCGAACGCCCTCCTGGGCAACCCGACCTACGTGGTCACCGCCGGGCGGATCCTGTACCGGGGAGAGGACATCACCGCCTGGCCCACCGACGTGCGGGCCAAGGCCGGCGTGTTCCTCGCCTTCCAGTACCCCGAGGAGATCGCCGGGGTCCCGGTCGTCCAGTTCCTGCGCCAGGCCCTGTCGGCCCGCAAGGGGATGGAGCTGTCGGTGCTCGAGCTCCGGGTGGCGATCATGGAGTGGATGGAGCGCCTCGGGATGGACCGCTCGTTCGGAGACCGCTACCTGAACGAGGGCTTCTCGGGCGGGGAGAAGAAGCGCAACGAGATCCTGCAGATGGCCATCCTCGAGCCGGAGATGGCGATACTCGACGAGACCGACTCCGGGCTCGACATCGACGCCCTGCGCACCGTGGCCGAGGGGGTCGGGCAGGTCCGCCGGGTCCGGCCCGGCCTCGGCGTGCTCCTGATCACCCACTACCAGCGGATCCTCGGCTACCTCCGCCCCGACCGGGTGCACATATTGATGGACGGGCGCGTCGTCGCCAGCGGCGGGCCCGAGCTGGCCGAGCGCCTCGAGCGCGAGGGATACGAGGCGTGGCGGCCGGGCAGCCCGACGCTGGAGGCGTCGTGACCTCCATCGACGTCGCCGCCGTCAAGGCCGACTTCCCGATCCTCGGCCGCGAGGTCAACGGCCACCGCCTGGTCTACCTCGACTCGGCGTCCAGCTCGCAGAAGCCCCGCCCGGTCGTCGACGCCATGACCCGCTACTACGAGACGACCCACGCCAACGTGCACCGGGGCGTCTACACGATCGCCGAGGAGGCCACCCGTCTGTTCGAGGAGGGGCGGGCCCGCATGGCCCGGTTCCTCAACGCCCGTCAGTCCCGCGAGATCGTCTTCACCAAGAACGTTACCGAGGCCATCAACCTCGTGGCGGGCAGCTGGGGCCGGGCCAACCTCGGTGCCGGTGACGCCGTGCTGCTGACCGAGATGGAGCATCACGCCAACCTCGTCCCGTGGCTGATGCTGGCCCAGGAGCGCGGCATCCAGCTGCGCTACCTGCCGGTCACCGACGACGGGCTGCTCGATCTCAGCGACCTCGAGCGGTTGGTCGACGGCGTCAAGCTGGTCGGGGTCACGTGCATGTCGAACGTGCTCGGGACCATCAACCCGGTACGCGAGATCGCCGACGCCGCCCACGCCGCCGGCGCCCTGTGCCTGGCCGACGCCGCCCAGCTCGTCCCCCACATGGCCACGGACGTGCAGGCCCTCGGCGTCGATTTCCTCGGCTTCACCGGCCACAAGATGCTCGGCCCGACCGGCATCGGCGGGCTGTGGGCCCGCGCCGACCTGCTGGAGGAGATGCCCCCGTTCCTGGGGGGCGGGGAGATGATCAGCGACGTGCGCCTCGACGGGTTCTCCACCAACGAGATCCCGTGGAAGTTCGAGGCGGGCACACCTCCGATCGCCGAGGCCGTCGGTCTGGGCGTGGCCGTCGAGTACCTCGAGAACCTGGGTATGGACGCCGTGCGCGCCCACGAGATCGAGCTCACCACGTACGCCCTGGAGACGCTGCGGGAGCGCCACGACGACCTGGTGATCTACGGCCCCCACGACGCCGCCGGCCGGGGCGGCGTGCTCTCCATGCAGCTGGCCGACATCCACGCCCACGACCTGTCCCAGGTGCTCGACCAGTCCGGCGTGTGCGTGCGGGCGGGGCACCACTGCGCCAAGCCGCTCATGCGCCGCTTCGGCGTCAGCGCCACGGCGCGGGCGTCGCTGTACATCTACAACGACCGTTCCGATGTCGACGAGCTGTCCGAGGCCCTGGCGGAGGCCCGGAAGTTCTTCGCCTGACCACGAGGACGCAAGAGGGAATGCCGGGACTCGAAGACCTGTACCGAGAGATCATCCTCGACCACTACCGCAACCCCCGCAACCGCGGGGAGCTGCCGGTGCCGCCGGCCGAGCGCTTCGAGGGCTTCAACCCCCTGTGCGGGGACGAGATCATCCTGTTCCTCGAGGTGCGGGACGGGCGGGTCGAGGATCTGCGCATCGCCGGCCAGGGCTGCTCGATCAGCCAGTCGTCGGCGTCGATGATGTCCGGCGCCGTCAAGGGCAAGACCGTGGACGAGGCCCGGGCCCTGATCCGGGCGTTCAAGTCCATGATGTCGATCCACGAGGCCCGCCTCGACTCCGATGGTGAGCCCGAGGACGGCGGTGCCGACGGGTCAGCGGCCGGCTCGGGGGAGACCCCGCCCCTCGGCGACCTCGAGGCCCTGCAGGGAGTGGTGAAGTTCCCCGTGCGGATCAAGTGCGCCACGCTGTCGTGGAACACCCTGGACCAGGGACTTACGGCGGCCGAGGCCGGCGCCGGCTAGGCGCAGAAGGACCCGACGAGCGCGGCCAGCTCGGCCGGCTTCTCTATCGGCAGGAGGTGGGCGGCTCCCTCCACGGTCTCCAGGCGGGCCCCCGGGATCTCCGACACGTAGGTCTCGGCGTGGGCGGCGGGGATCAGCGTGTCCTGCGCACCCCGCACGACCAGCGTCGGAGCGGTGACCCGGTGCAGCCGCTTGCGCAGCTTGGGGTCGTGCAGGTACGGATCCCAACCCAGCCGGGCCACGGCGGCGAGCATCTGGTACTGCGGCGCCACCATCTCGAAGGTGACGTCGGCCTGGTCCATCTGGGCGAAGGCCTTCATCATCACCGCCATCGGCTGGGACTGGTCGGCGAAGAGGTCCTCCGCCATCTCGTCGGGACCCCGCCCGAAGATGTCCTTGATCTCGGCACCCTGGATGTACAGCCCGGCCGGGTTCACCAGGACCAGGCGGCCGACCCGGTCGGGGTACCGCGTCGCCAGCTCCGCCGCCATCCAGCCCCCGAGCGACGTCCCGACCACCGCCGGCGCGTCGAGCCCCAGGGTGTCGAGGACGTCGAGGAGGTGGAAGGTGGCGTCCTCCATGTCGTCGATCTGCTCGATGCCCTCGGACTCCCCGAAGCCCGGGAACACCGGGGCCACCAGGGCGAACGAGCCCGCCAGGGCATCGAAGAGGGCCAGCCCCTCACCCTCCCCCATGGCCGAGTGCAGGTAGACCAGAGGCGAGCCCGTCCCGCCGCGGCGGACCTGCACCTTGCCCACCCGGGTGGGCAGCAGCTCGGCGCTGACCGCCGTCACGCCGCGCTCCGGGCCAGCATGGGCTGGCCCTCCGGGAAGCGCTGGCGCAGCCGGGGCATCACCTCGCGGGCGAACAGCTCGAGATTGCGCCGGGTGGCGTCGGCCGGGAGCGTGCCCAGCTGGAACAGGCCGAGCAGGTTCCCCGTGCCGAGCCGGGTGAGATTGGCCTCCAGCTGCTCGTACACCGTCTCGGGGGACCCGACGATGGCGTACTGCCCCTCGACGGTCTGCTCCCACGTGTCCAGGTTGAGGGCAAACGTGCCCCGTCCCTTCATGATGTTCTCGATCGAGCGCAGCGTCGTGTAGCCCGGCGGCTGGATGTCGATGCCGGGCAGCAGCCGCTTGACGAAGTACCACCAGTGCTCCTCGAACTCCCGGCGGGCCTGTTCGTCGGTCTCGGCCACGTAGATCGGGGTCAGCCAGCCCGCCTGCGCCGGGTCGTAGGTGTAGCCCTCCTTCTCGCACGCCTCGCGGAACAGGCGGAACTGCCGGTCGAAGACGTCGATGTGGAAGTAGGGGATGCCCATGTAGGCGTAGTGGTGGCGCGCCACGAACTCCATGGTCTCCAACGAGCCGGCACCCGGGATCCACACCTCGGGGTGGGGCTTCTGCACGGGCTTGGGCCAGGTGTTGACGAAGCGCAGCCGGTAGTGGCGGCCGATGAACTCGGAGGGGCCGTCCTCGGTCCACGCCTTCATGATCACGTCGTGGGCCTCCTGGAACCGCTCCCGGGCGTGGGCCGGGTTGATCGAGAACGAGTAGTACTCGGGACCCCCGCCCACCACGAAGCCGGCGATCAGCCGGCCCCCGGAGATGTTGTCGATCATGGCGAACTCCTCCGCCACCCGGGTCGGGGGGTCGTAGAGCGGAAGGGCGTTGCCCACCACCGCGATCCGCACCCGTGACGTCAGCCGGGCCAGGATCGACGCGATCAGGTTCGGCGAGGGCATGATCCCGTAGGCGTTCTGGTGGTGCTCGTTCACGCAGACGCCGTCGAAGCCCAGGTCCTCGGCGGCGACGAGCTCGTCGATGTACCGGTTGTAGACCTGGGTGCCGACGGCGGGATCGAAGAAGGCGTTGGGGCAGGTCACCCACGCCGGGCCGTCGTAGTCCTGCGGCAACGCCGGGTAGGGCATCAGATGGAAGCTGAAGAAGCGCACGTGCCACCCCCGTGACTGACGAGGGTGTCATCGTAACGCTGCGCCGTCAGCGGGGGTCCGGCTCCCCCCCGTAGCCGGCGTAGCCCGTCCGCTCCAGCTCGGTGGCCAGCTCCGGCCCCCCGGTGTCGACGATCCGGCCCTGCGACAGGACGTGCACGGTTCCCGGGACCAGCTCGGTGAGCAGGCGGCTGTAGTGGGTGATGGCCAGGACCCCGAGATCGAACTCGGTCGTCGCTGCCGCCACCCGGCGGGAGACCAGCCGGAGGGCGTCGACGTCGAGACCGGAGTCGATCTCGTCGAGGACGGCGAAGCGGGGGCGGAGGACGCCGAGCTGGACGGTCTCGAAGCGCTTCTTCTCGCCGCCGGACATGTCCACGTTGAGGCCGCGGACCAGCATCGCCTCGGACTGGCCGACCCGGGCCGCCTCCTCGGCCAGCCGGGCCCCGACGGCCCCGACGGCCCCCGGCCCACCGGTCCCACCGGCGCCGGCCCCGTCAGCCGAGCCGTTGCCCCCCGGGGACCGGGCGGCCAGGGCCGCCTCCAGGGCGTCGGCCAGCCCCACCCCCGGCACCTCGACCGGGTACTGCAGGGCCAGGAACAGCCCGGCCTGGGCCCGCTTCCACGTCGGCAGATCCAGCAGCTCCACGCCGTCGATGGTCACGCTGCCCCCGGTCACCCGGTAGCCGGGGCGGCCCATGAGCACGTGGGCCAGGGTGCTCTTCCCGGATCCGTTGGGGCCCATCACGGCGTGGACCTGGCCGCTGTGCACCTCGAGGTCGATGCCCCGCAGGATCTCCCGGCTCGCCACCCCGGCCCGGAGCCCCTCGACTCGCAGCACACTCACGTCCCCGCCCCCTTCGTCACGGCAGCTCCACCATCACGTCGCCGTCCTTGACCGCGACGGTGTACACCGGCACCGGCTTGGTGGCCGGCAGCGACTGGGGCTCTCCGTCCAGGAGGGAGAAGGTGCTGCCGTGCTTCCAGCACTCGATCTCCCGCTCCTCGGGATAGACCTCCCCCTCCGCCAGCGAGAAGTTGGCGTGGCTGCACCGGTCCCCGATGGCGTAGAAGTCGTCCTCGATCCGCACCAGGCAGACGCGGTGTCCGGCCACGTCGAACCGCTTGGCGGTCCCCGCCTCCATCTCGTCGACGCCGCACAGACGGACGGGGTCCATCAGGTGCCATCCCGTCCCTCGAGCTTGGCGGCCACCAGCTCGCGCACCGCTTCGTGCATCCCCGGGGCCGGCGCCATCCGCAGGAGGTCCTGGAAGAACCCGAGGACGATGAGCTGGCGAGCGGCGTCGGGTGGAACGCCGCGGCTCTCCAGGTAGTACTGCTGCTCCTCGTCGACCGGTCCCACGGCCGACGCGTGGCTGCAGCGAACGTCGTTGTCCTCGATCTCCAGGTTGGGGACCGACCAGGCGGTGGCCCCTTCCGAGAGGACGAGGTTGCGGTTGGTCTGGAAGGCGTTGGTTCCCGCCGCTCCCGGGCGGACCCGGATCAGTCCGCTGTACACCCCGTGGGCCGTGTCGCGGACCGCCCCCTTGAACAGCAGGTCGCTCGTCGTCTTGGGAGCGGCGTGCTCCTGCAGGGTCCGGAAGTCGTGCATCTGGTCCCCGTCCCCGAAGTACAGGGCCAGCAGCCGGGTGGACGCCCCGGTCTCGACCAGTCGCGAGTCGGTGCGCACCCGGGCGTACCAGCCGCCGAGGGCCACGATCAGCGAGCGGAGGGCGGCGTCGCGACCCAGCCGGCTGGCCTGGTACCCGATCTGCCACGCCCGCGGGCCGAGCGCCTGGATGCCGGCGTAGTCCAGGTTGGCGCCCTCTTCGAGGTCCAGCTCGACGACGGGGAGGACGAGGGTGAGCTCATCGGAGGACAGCACCTCCTCGACGACCGAGGCCTGGGCGTTCGCTCCGCAGCGCACGACCGTGCGCGCCGCCCGTACCACCCCCGAGCCCGAGAAGCGGTGGCTGACCACGACGGGAGCGGTGAGGACCGATCCCCGGGCCACCTCGATCAGCACGCCGTCGGCCGTGAGAGCCGTGGACAGGTCGACGAAGGGGTCGGCGCTGCCGGCCACCGCCCCGAGCCGGGGCCGGTCGGCGGGCGGACGGTCGGGGGCGGCCGGGTCACCGGGCAGCTCCCGCAGCGGGGTGACGGTGAGGCCGGCGGCGGCGGGGCCCGACAGGTCCACGGCGGTGACGACACCGTTCTCGACGAGCACCGTGGCCGCCCGGTCGGAGAGCACCGCGGCGGGCCCGGGAGGCACGGCGCCGGCCGATCCCGGGCCCGCACCTCCCTCGACGGAGAAACGGGCCAGGTCCAGGTCGTCGATCCGGGAGTAGCGCCAGACCTCCTCGGCCTCGGTCGGCAGCTCGGCGGACGAGAACCGCGCCAGGGCCTCCCGGCGGGTGGCCCGGAGCCACTCGGGTCCGCCCAGCTGCTCGACGGCCTCGGCCGATATCTCGGTCAGTACCCACCTCCAGGATGCGCCCCACGCCGACCCGGTGAGGGTGGCGCCGGGGCGTGAAAAGGGGGCCCCGACGGCCCCCTCCCGCATCCTACCGAGCGACCCGACCCCTCACGGCCGCCGGCGCGGAAACCACCGGCGCCACCGCGAGCCCGAGGCTCGGTCCCGCTCCCGCTGGACCTCGTGGAGAGTGTCGTTCACGACGGCGTTCACCACGTTCTCGGCCTCGTCGAGCAGCTCCGAGACGTTCTCAGCCGGCTCCTCGGGCTCGTCCTCCACCGCCGGCGGCACGAGCTTGCCGTGGGTCCAGCCGACGTCGGCGGAGCGCCGTTCGTAGCGGGGGCAGCCGTCCGGGCAGCGCCAGGGGGCCTCGGGGGCCAGGTCGAGCACGCAGAAGCGCGCCACCTCCCCGGAGTCGTAGGTCCGGCTCTGGAAGTGCTTGCACTCCTCCCGCATCGGCACGCCCCCAGTCTCTCATCCACCGGGTGCGAGTTGAGGCCCCTCGGGCGCGGGGCGCCGGGCCCCTATCCGGCCTTGGCCCGGGCCACGATCCGGCTCCGGGCCATGGCGGGCGGCCGGGCGCCGGGAGGGGTGACCCAGGCGTCGAGGAGCACGCGGGTGGCTTCGGTTACCCGGTCGACGGCAGCCTGGAAGGCCTCCTCGTTGGCGGCCGACGGCGCACGGGTGCCGCTCACCTTTCGGACGAACTGGAGGGCGGCGGCCCGGACCTCCTCGTCGGTGGCCGCCTCCTCGCCTCTGAGGGTCACGATGCTCCGGCACATAGGCGCGAGTATGGCCGGATGCGGACCCTGCGCAAGCTGCTGGCCGAGATCCGGGCCTTCTCCCGGGGCAAGCGGAACC